>CAZMDM010000402.1:0-7184 GCA_964564775.1 uncultured Desulfonema sp.
GTATGGTCCCGGATGTGATGCGTTCACTAAAATATCCGAAAGCAAAGGATATGTCCCTTTTGATCGTACACCGTTTTATAAAAAAATAGCAATGCTGGAAAAAGAACTGCGTGAGAAATCCGGCATCACCCGAAAAATCAAAATGACCATTGCCGAAATAATTGTTTCGGAATTTCTGCCTTAGGAGAAAACTCAGTGCCTTGCATAGCAATCTTCGGAACCGGCTCGGATGTGGGCAAAAGCATTGTTACCACCGCATTATGCCGCTATTTGAAAAACAAAGGTCTGTCTGTCGCGCCGTATAAAGCACAGAATATGTCTAACAATTCGGGGGTTACGCCCGATGGTATGGAAATGGGACGAGCGCAGATCGTTCAGGCGGAAGCTGCCAAAATTCCTCCTCATGCGGATATGAACCCGATTCTGCTCAAACCCACCAGTGATGTGGGATCTCAGGTAGTGGTACTGGGTCAGGCAATCGCGAACAAGACCGCGAGCCAGTATCACAAGGAAAAAGAAACCTTGTTCTCAACAGCTTGCGCCGCTTTGGATCGTCTTCGCGATCAATACGAATATATTGTCATGGAAGGCGCGGGTTCCTGTGCCGAAGTCAATCTGATGGCGCATGATATTGTCAATTTCCGAATTGCGGAATACGCGGATGCGCCGGTGATTCTGGTGGCAGATATTCATCGGGGCGGCGTGTTTGCTCAGATTGTGGGAACTATGGAATGCCTTGAGCCAAAATATCGCAATCGGATCAAAGGCTTTATCATCAATCGTTTCAGAGGCGATATTGCCTTGTTTCAGGATGGTGTGCGCTGGATCGAAGAAAAAACCGGAAAGCCGGTATTCGGGGTTCTTCCGTGGTACAATCATTTTCGCATCGAGGCAGAAGATTCGGTGGTGATCGAAGCTCCGAAAACCGTTGCGCCGGAAATCAGCGACACTCCGGCAATTGCAGTGATCCGGCTGCCGCATATTTCCAATTTCACAGATTTTGATCCTCTGCTTGCCTTAAAAGGCATTAAAACATATTTTATCGAGCAGGTTCAAGAGCTTGATGCGTTCAAAGCTGTGATTCTTCCCGGATCCAAAAATACGCGCTTTGATCTGGATTGGCTCAAAACCACCGGCTGGGCAGCGCAGCTTCAACGCTATGCGGATAAAGGCGGACATATTCTCGGGATCTGCGGTGGATATCAGTTTTTGGGCAATTCTGTCCATGATCCGCATGGTCTGGAAGGAAATCCCGGATCCACCGAAGGATTGAAATTTCTTCCTGTGGAAACAATTCTGAAATCTCCCAAAACCACGACCCTGACGCGCTTTGTCTGGGATGGAATTTCAGGAACCGCGTATGAAATTCATGTGGGCAGAACGGATCGCGTTGACGGACAGGCTATGTCCGATGTTGTGGAATATCGGAATGTGATGGGAACATACATGCACGGATTGTTCGATACGCCTGCAATCACCAAGCACTGGCTGGAAAAAATCGGGCTGCCGCATATCGAAGTTTCGAAACTTCACGGACCTGCGGCACGAGACCGGGAATATGATCTGCTGGCAGAACATTTTGAGAAATATGTGGACGCGGCTGCTATTTTTAAATGAAGTCAGCACATGTCCGAATAGCGGTGATAAAGAGGATGTCGGATATGAGACGGTGCCGAGAAACAACTCCTATAATCATTTGAAAATATTGTTAAGGTTCGATATGATTTTGGAAAAAAGGAGAAACCATGACTGATATTTTAGCAAAGGAAGAGCCGGTATCGGCTGAGGCAGTGGTAATGGCTGAGGCAATCGAGGTTCCGTCTCAACCGACATCGTATCCGTTGGAATTCACCGGAACAGCCGAAGAATATTTCCGAATCTGGATTGTGAATACCTTTCTGACCATTATCACGTTCGGCATTTATGCAGCATGGGCAAAGGTCAGAACCAGACAGTATTTTTACACGCATACCCGTCTTGCAGGTCAGCCATTCGAATATCTGGCAGATCCGAAGGCAATTCTGAGAGGAAACCTGATTATCGGCGGCGCATTTCTGCTTTACACCGCGCTCGGTCATTATAACCCAACGCTCGCGGGTATCATCGTCATTTTGTTTTATCTGCTTCTTCCGTTTCTGATTTACAAAACGCTTCGCTTTTATGCTCACAATTCCGCATTCAGGAATATCCGGTTCCGATTTTTGGGAATGTTGAAAGAGAGTTATATCATCTATATGGGCTTGATTGTTCTCATACCGTTGACGCTGGGCTTGATCTTTCCATACTGGTTCTTTCGCCAGAAAAAATATTTTTTCGAGCATATTGCATTCGGTACAAGCCTCAATTCTTTTGACGGAAAACCAGGATTTTTTTATGGGACGTATCTGACGGCTTCGGCGATACTGATCGGGGTTTTGGCGATACTGGGAATCGGGGCTTATGCGTTGTTTCAAAATTCTCATGAATATGCTTCCTTGGTTCCTATAATTTTCTTGGTGGTTTATCCGTTCCTTCTGATCGGAGGCGTTCTGATTCAGCAATATATCTATGCTCATCTGAACAACTACTGCTGGGAACACTCTCAACTCGGAACCGTCCGTTTTGAAAGTACCTTACACGCCGGAGAACTGATGTGGATCCGCTTCAGCAATATCGTGGCGATTATCTGTTCTGTCGGTCTTCTGATTCCCTGGGCAAAAGTCAGAAGCACCCGTTATGTTCTTGATCATCTGATGGTAATCACACAGGGCAGTCTGGATGAATTTACCGGAGCAGCAACCGCAGAAGACAGTGCTATCGGCGATGTAGCAACCGATATTTTCGATATTGAAATCGGCTTATAATCAGAAAGGAATCTTCAAAGCAATGAATATCATCGAAATGACAGACCGCAATGCCGGAAAATTTCCCCGCAAAGAAGCCATCCGCTACGGAGGCAAAGGATTCACTTATGAAGAGATTCGGCGCATGAGTGAAAAAGCTGCTGCCTGTTTTCAGGCAAACGGAATCGTCAAAGGAGACCGGATCGCGATCATGAGCCGCAATATCCCGGATTTCGTGTTTTCCTTTTTCGGAGCAGCCAAAGCCGGAGCCATATCCGTCATGATCAATCACAAGCTTGCTTCTCCCGAAGTGGATTATATCCTTGAAAACAGCGGAGCATCGCTATTTCTTTTTGACAGCGCACTGGTTCATATCGCTTCTGCTGTAAATCTGAAAATCCCCAAAATCGCCATAGATACCCCCGCAGAAGGCTTTGAACACTTGGAAACGCTCATGTCTTGCGCGCCGCAATTCCGAGCGGTTGCGATTTCGGATGACGATATTGCGGAAATTCTTTATACGAGCGGAACTACCGGAAAACCCAAAGGATGTATGCTTTCACACAGAAACGTCATTATGGCGGGAATCACCGGCGCGCTGACGCTGAAACTGGATGAAGACGACCGGATGCTCATGGCAATGCCGATCTGGCATTCATCGCCGTTGAACAACTGGTTTATGGGAACATGCTATGTCGGCGGAACTACGGTTCTTCTCCGAGAGTATCATCCGCTGTATTTTCTTCAGACCATTCAGCAAGAACGCTGTACGGTCTATTTCGGCGCTCCGATTTCTTATATTATGCCGACCCAGATGATTCCCGATTTCGACAAATACGATTTATCCTCCGTAAGAGGCTGGATATATGGCGGCGGCCCCATTGCGCCGGATATGGTGAAATTCCTGAAACAGAAATACAGAAGTGATCTGTTTTATCAGGTCTATGGCATGACCGAAGCGGGTCCGACCGGCGCGGCGCTGATGCCCAAAGATCATCTTCTCAAAGCCGGTTCTATCGGAAACAAGGGGCTTCCCGGAGCCGATCTCGTGGTGATGAAAACCGAGACCGAACCTGCGCTGCCGGGAGAAACCGGTGAAATATGGCTCAAAGCAGACAGCATGATGCGCGGATATTACAATGATCCGGATGCGACAAACGCCGCGTTTCATCAGGGATGGTATCGCACCGGCGATGTTGCCCGGATGGATGAAGACGGATATATGTTTATCGTGGATCGTCTCAAAGACATGATTATTTCCGGCGGTGAGAATGTCTATTCCAAAGAAGTGGAAGATGCGATTGCCGCGCATCCCGATGTCGCGGAAGCCGCAGTGATCGGCATTGCTCATCCCGAATGGGGAGAAACCGTTGCGGCTATGATCGTGTCCAAAGCAGGAAAAGAGTTGTCGGAAACAGACATGAAAAATTTTCTGGCGGATAAACTGGCAAAATACAAAATTCCCCGTGTATGGCATTTTGTCAAGGAACTGCCTCATACGCCGACCGGAAAGGTGATGAAATACAAACTGCGTGAATGGTTTTGTAACGCCGAGCCGAGCGATAAATCGCCCGGCTAGAAGCAGAAGCCTGCTTAAGCAGGCTTGCGCTTTCAGCCCTGAAATTGATTTCGGGGCGACCGAAAATTGCGAATCACTCATATATCAACAGGAGCAATTATGTTCGACTATCTGCTGTCAAAAGAACAGCTTACATTGCGTGATGAAGTCAGAGACTTTGTCAAAAGTATTCCCAAGCAGATGATTCTGGATATGGATGCGGAAAAAATCCGATTTCCCAAAGAATTTCTTCAGGAGGCGGGTCGCCGCAATCTGATGGGATGCCGGTATCCCCGGAGATGGGGCGGCAGAGATATGGACTGGGTTACAACCTGCATGGTCATGGAAGAAGTGGGAACTCTGGGCTATATTTTTGCCTGCACCTTCGGCGTGGGCGCAGAACTGGTATGTGATGCCATTGTCCTGCACGGCACGGATGAGCAGAAAGAAAAATATGTTGTTCCTCTGCTGAAAGGCGAGATTTTCGCAGCCGAGTGCCTCACCGAACCTCGCGGCGGCTCTGATTTTTTCGGAACCACCACGATTGCCGAAGACAAGGGAGATTATTTTCTGCTCAACGGACAGAAGCGATTCATCGTGGGCGGAGAAGGCGCGGATTATTTTCTGGTCTATGCCCGAACCGATCCCAAAGCCGAACCCCATCGGGGAATATCGTGCTTTATTGTGGATCGCAGTCCCGGGGTTACCAGCGAATATCTCTATGGTCTGATGGGATGCAGAGGCGGCGGTGCGAGTCGTCTGGTGTTCAAAAATGTGAAAGTTCCCAAAGAAAATCTTCTGGGAAAACTGAACGGAGGCGTGAATATCTTCAATACCATGATGATTCCCGAAAGACTGGGAACGGCTGCCATGACCATCGGCGCGGCAAGACCTGCATTGGAAATCGCCACCGGATACACCACCCGGCGCAAAGCATTCGGTCAGCCCATTGCCAATTTTCAAGGCGTCAGCTTTCAGGTGGCAGAAGCGGCAACCCTTCTGGATGCTTCCAGAGCCATGATTCATGTTACTGCACGGGCTGTTGATGCGAAAACCGATGAAAAACGGATCCGGCGCATGGTGTCCGAATCCAAAAAATTCGTTACCGAATCCTGCCAGAAGGTGGTTCACAATGCCATGCAGGTCATGGGAGGCATCGGATATACCAACATTTTTCCGGTGGAGCGGATTTTCCGAGATATCCGTCTGGCTTCGATATGGACCGGAACCAACGAAATCATGTCTGCCATCATTGCCGGAGAATGGTACAAAGAATATCGGAAAATGAAAGAAAGCCGTCAAACCCGGGATTTGGAAAATGATGCTTTGGCTGCCGATGATGTGGCAGAAAAAGTATATGAATAATGCCGTTTAAGATATCGGATGGATACGGATAACTATCCTGAAATAAAATTTCTGAAATTCGAAGGAGTTGTTATGTCAGCATTGGCAGATATTATCAAAGACAGAAGAAGCATCCGAAAATATGAAGACAAGCCGGTTTCGGATGAGGCAATTGCCCGGATTCTCGAGGCGGTTCAATGGTCGCCGTCATGGACAAACTGTCAGCCATGGGAAGTGATTATCATCAAAGATGCGCCTGTCAAAGAAAAGCTTCAGGCAGTGATGGCGCCCAAAAATCCCGCAAGCAAAGCGATTGTGAATGCTCCGGTGCTGCTGGTGTTATGTGGCAAGCGCAATGTTTCGGGCTATTATGACAATAAAGCTTCTACCAAGTTCGGAGATTGGTTTATGTTCGATCTGGGTATTGCCACACAAAGTATCTGTCTGACTGCTCAGGACTTGGGCTTGGGAACCGTGATTGTGGGCTTGTTCGACCATGATGCGGCTAAAGCTGTGCTGAATGTTCCAGACGGATACGATGTGGTTGCAATGATTCCTGTGGGCTATCCGGCAAAAAGTCCGAGCGCGCCCAAACGCAGAGAAATCGGCGAATTTACGCATTACGAGAAGTTTTAAAGGTCTCGCTCTGACGGGACAACTTTTCCCTTCACGGGGATCACGATTTCGGGCTTTGCAGGGCTGTCTGTTCCGATGTGAATGACATCCCAAAATAAGCCCGGAATATTCAGAATATTTTCAATTACCAAAACATAGCCTTTGCTTTGTTCTTCCAATCGGAACCGCAGATATTCGCCGTCTTCGGCATGTACGCCAGTAATGCGAAACGGGTATTTGCGGTTCGGAATGATGTTGATCCGGGATTCGATTTTCTTACCCAATACCCCTTCGACAGCCAAAGCTGACGGAATATTGGATTCTGTCAACGGCTCGACAAAGCCGGAAATCTGAATCTCTGTTTTTTCATGTTTCGGATCATTGGTATGCAGCAAAATCTTATCCGAAAGCGTTCTTCCTCCGAAAAGATTCGTGCGGATTTTCAGATGAATTTTTCCCCTGCTCCCGGCAGGGATCAGTTCTGTGTAAGACAGAACTTCGACAGGTCCGGTTCAGCCCGCACCGACCTTTCGGATACTCAGCGCGCCTTCTCCGGTATTCCGAATGTCAATATCCTGAAAAACCGGCGTTCCTTCGACAACCGGCTGAAATATATAGTCAGACTGAGGAATGAACGCTATGGGCGGTTTTCCGTCCGAAACTTTCAGATCAGCCAGATTTTCCTTGCCGCAATCCGCATACAGCAGGCTTGCTTGTGTGTAGAGCATCAATATGACGATATATTTCAGCCGGTTGTCGAAGGAGCGCCGGTTTTTCAGGATATTGACATTCGGAATACCGGAGAAGGCGCGCTGAGTATCCGAAAGGTCGGTGCGGGCTGAACC
>CAZMDM010000403.1:0-1958 GCA_964564775.1 uncultured Desulfonema sp.
TCTATTACTGTCACGTGGGCTCGGATATGTGTATGAGAGACAGGGTCACCTATCCTGAGAACACGCTGCCGAAATCCGAACGCAATCTTCGCGATCGGACTTCGGTGAAAATCGAGTCGCCGGATCATTGTCCCCGATATGCCGCAAAGTTGGTCTTTGATGTTACGGTGGAATCATCTCCGTTCTGGCTTCAGGATCGGCTGATGTCTGTGGGCTTGAAACCCATCAACAATATTGTGGATATCACCAATTTTGTGATGATGGAACTGGGGCAGCCGCTTCATGCGTTTGATTTCGATCATCTGGAAGAAAATCGCATTGTGGTCCGAACCGCAGGAGAAGGCGAGAAATTTTTCACGCTGGACGGCAAAGAGCGCACGCTGGCTTCGGATATGCTGATGATCTGCGATGGCAAAAAGCCGGTGGCTGTCGGCGGTGTAATGGGCGGACTCAATTCGGAAATCGAAAATACGACGAAACGGGTATTGATAGAAAGCGCGTATTTCACTCCGACCAGCATCCGCAAAACCGCCAAACGGCTGGGACTTGGCACGGATGCGTCTCATCGCTTCGAGCGGGGCGTTGATCCCGAAGGCACGATTCGGGCTTTGAACCGAGCGGCTCAGTTGATGGCAGAACTCGGCAGAGGAAAGCTGATTTCCGGTGTGATTGATGAAGATCCGAACAGACAGGCATCGAAAACCGTGAGCCTGAGTGTGAAAAAGACCAATCGCCTGCTTGGAATGCAGTTTGATGCGGAAACCATCCGAAATGTGCTGAATACCATTGAATTCAAAGCAGAAATTCAGGATTCCGATACGCTGACCGTTGCTGTGCCGTCTTTCCGGGTGGATGTGTCGCGTCCCGAAGACCTGATGGAAGAAATGGCAAGGCTTTCGGGCTATAACGATATTCCGACCACATCGCCCAAGATGCCGCTGGAATCCACGCCGATCGGCACATCGTTTGTTCTGCGGAAAAATATCCGCAGCCTGATGACCGGATTCGGATTTACCGAGGCAATCAATTACAGCTTTATTCCCAAAGATTCCTGCGATAAACTGCGGATGGATGCGGATGATCCGAGACGCAGGGTTGTCAATATTGTCAATCCCTTATCCGAAGATCAGGCAGTGATGCGCACATCGCTGATTCCGGGACTTTTGGAAACCATGCGCTTTAATCTGTTTCAGCAGGTCAGAACCGTCAGAGTGTTTGAAATCGGCAAAACCTTTATTGCCAAAGAACACGATAAGCTGCCGGAACAGACCGAATTTTTAGCCGCGTTGTGGGCAGGGTCGCGATCCGATCTGTCGTGGCATTCTCAGGAAACCGCGTGTGATTTTTACGATCTCAAAGGCATTTTGGAAGCATTGTTCAAGGGCTTGAATATCAAAGATATTTGCTTTACTGCTCTGCCGAGAGAGAAATGCCGCTATACCCGCCCCGGATTTACCGCGGATATTCTGGCAAATGGCAAGTCTGTGGGAATACTCGGAGAGCTGCATCCTGAGGTGCTGAAAGCGTATCATCTCAAGCAGACTGCGTATATCTTCGAAATCCATGCAGAAATGCTGCCAAAACTGATTGCGGATGTGAAGCAGTCCCAAGCCATTCCCAAATATCCGTCCGTGTCCAGAGATGTAACGCTGATTGCGGACAAACTGCTCGAAGCTGGAAATATTCTGGAAGCGATCAAAACGTCAACGGAAACGCTGGTCGAAGATGCGTTCATGGTAGCGGTGTATGAAGGCAAGCCGGTTCCTGACGGCAAAAAGAGCGTTTCGTTCCGCATTGTATATCGCTCCCCCGAATCCACGCTGGATGATGAAACGGTCAATGCGGTTCATCAGAAAATCACCAGACAACTGATTCACACCTTCAATACTGTGCTGCAATAATGCTTTGCTCCCTCTTTCCTGAACCTAACCCCGCCGCATACCCCTCTCCGCTCCGGG
>CAZMDM010000404.1:0-2058 GCA_964564775.1 uncultured Desulfonema sp.
CTGTTCGGGATCATCTACGGAGAACAGAACACCGATCCCGGATTACGGAAATCGCTGTTTTCCATCCATACCTATTTCGCTTTTCTGATGAAACTGATCGCAGCCGAACTTCTGACCTTTTACGATACTGACTTCGGTTCATCGTTTTCGGAAAAACTCACGCATTCGTCCTCGGATGAACTGAAACAGCATCTTGATGATATCGAAAGCGGCGGAATCTATGCCAGACGCGGGATCACGAATTTTCTGGAAGGGGATTTTTTCTGCTGGTATCGGGAAGCATGGTCTCCGAAACTGGAGGACGCGATCAGGGAAATCACAAGGGCATTTTCGCAATTCGAGTTTTCCCCGTCTTCAGCGGATGCCGAGCCAGCCCGCGATCTTCTCAAAAAGCTGTATCAGTATCTCGTGCCGCAGGAAATCAGGCATAAACTCGGCGAATATTACACACCGGACTGGTTAGCCGAATTGGTCATAGATGAAACAGGTTATGACGGAAACACGGATGCGAGATTTCTCGATCCAGCGTGCGGTTCGGGAACATTTCTGGTTTTTGCAATCCGCAAAGCCAGAGCTTACGCTCAGAAGCACGGAGCACCGCCTTCGGAAACAGCAGAAAAAATCGTCAGAAATATCTGGGGATTCGATCTGAATCCTTTGGCAGTGATTGCTGCAAGAACAAATTATCTGTTTGCAATGGGTGATTTGGCTAAATATCTTGATCGTTTGGAAATTCCGATATATCTGACCGATTCTGTGCTGACACCGACCGGTATTCGTTCAGGAATATTCGGAAAATTTTCGGAAATATCAACTTCCGTAGGAAAATTTCAGATACCCTCGGAATGGATAGATAATCAAGGGCGTCTGATGAATATTGCGATGCCGTTATTGGAAAATATGGTAAGACAGCGATATAAAACTGAAGAAGCCATGCAGCAGTTTCAAAATCACGGATTGGTTTCTTCTGATAATATCAATGTTGTTTTGGCATTCTATAATCAGATCGCAACTCTTGAAAAAGAAGGCAGAGATGGCATCTGGGCAAGATTTCTCAAAAATGCGTTTGCACCGGCAATGGCAGGAAAATTCGATGTGATCGCAGGAAATCCGCCTTGGATCAGATTCGGATATTTATCCAGAGATTATCGGAATATCACGTTTGACTTGTGGAAATCTTACGGCTTATTTTCTCTGAGCGGACGGGCAGGAAGACTCGGCGGCGGAGACAAAGATTTTTCAATGCTGTTTTTATATGCAGTTTCAGATTATTATCTCAAAAATGGCGGCAGACTCGGATTTCTGATTACTCAGGAAATTTTCAAATCCAAAGGCGCGGGGGAAGGTTTCAGAAGATTCAGAATCGGAAACAATGATTTTCTCAAAGTCATAAAAGCCCATGATTTTGTTTCAATTCAGCCATTCGAAGGCGCTGCAAATAAAACTGCCGCGATTATTTTAAGCAAGGGAGAAGCAACAACATATCCTGTTCCTTATATTGTCTGGACAAAACAGGGCGCAATTTCAAGCGAAATGAATCTGAAAGAGGTTAAGACGTATCTTATAAATCAGAAACTTCTTGCTTCACCGATGGGAGATATCAATGGTTCATGGCAGACAATCCGCAAAGATCAGAAAAGTCTTTCGGAAATTTACGGCAAAAATCCGTATCAGGCAAGGCTGGGCGCAAAGGTTGATCCTTACGGAGTGTTTCTGACAGAGATAAAACAAGTCTTGTCCGATGGTGATGTTATTATTCATAACTTACCGGAAAAAGGTAAAAAAGATATTCCGAAAATCGAAGAAAGAATCGAATCGGGTCTTGTATTTCCGATAGTTCGCGGCTCGGATATCGAAAGATGGAAAGCGGTTTCTCGTGTATTTGCCATAATGCCGCAGAATCCGAGTGAAAGAAAACCTTATCCCGAATCGTTTATGAAAGACAAATATCCGCGCACCTACAGCTATCTTGTCAGATTCAGAGACATTCTTTTATCCAGAAAATCCGATACCATCCGTCGGCTTGCGGAAAGAACCGCGTTTTATGCCATGTTCGGT
>CAZMDM010000405.1:0-10861 GCA_964564775.1 uncultured Desulfonema sp.
GTCTCCAATGTGTCCTTCACAGTTGAAAAAGGGGAAATTTTAGCGATCATCGGTCCCAACGGCGCAGGAAAAACCACGCTGTTCAACATTGTGAATGGATTTTATAAGCCTTCTTTAGGAACCGTAAGCTTCAACGGAGAAATGATTTCGGGCTTGAAACCCCATCAGATCTGCCGCAGAGGAATGGCTCGAACCTTCCAGGTGGTCAAGCCTCTACAGCGGATGAGCGTGCTGGATAATGTGATTGCATCTGCATTCTTACGCTGCGACACCAAAGCCAAAGCCGAGGCGGTTGCCAGAGAAGTTCTCCAATTCACAGGACTTGCTGAAGACGCGGACATGATTTCCAAAGGACTGCCGTTAGGCAAGCGAAAACGCCTTGAAATTGCAAGAGCTTTGGCGACAGGACCCGAACTGCTGCTCTTGGATGAATCCTTTGCCGGACTGAACCCGGCGGAACTGGATGTCTCAATCGGGATCATCAGAAACATCAAAGCACGCGGCATTACGATCATGATTATCGAGCATCACATGAAAGTTATCATGGCAATTTCGGATCGGATTGTGGTATTGAATCATGGTCAGAAGATTGCTCAGGGACTGCCTGCGGAAGTGTCGGCAAATCCAACAGTGGTGGAGGCGTATCTGGGCGCGGAGGCGCATTGAAATGAAAGAAAGCTATACTGCTGTTATCAAAAACCCGGGCATTGGTGGATCAAATAATATCTCCGATAAAACTGATTCCCTTGAAATAATTGAAAAAGGAAGAAGATGATGGGAAGTAAAGTGATGCTGCCATTGTTCGGTGTGATTGTATTTTTATCCTTTGTTCTTAACGGATGGGCGGGAGATTTTACGCGGGAACAGGCTATGGAACTGGCGAAGAAGGGAGCCGCCCTGATCGAAGAAAAGGGAGTGGATGAGGCTCGGAAAATTTTCAACGATCCGAAAAGCGGTTTTCTGAGCGAGAACAAAGAAATATATGTTCTGGTAATGAATTTCAAAGGCGAATGGGTGATTTATCCCCCTTTTCCTGAAACAGAGGGAAAAAACGCTTATAATGTGAAGGATGTGGACGGTAAATTGGTAGTACAGGAGATGATCCGAACAGCAAAGGAACAGGGTCAAGGATGGATAAAGTATCGCTGGATACATCCGCCCACAAAACAAATCAAACCCAAAGAAACGTATGTTGTCAGGGTCGGAAAACAGGAACTGTACACTGCGGTAGGGATATATCCCTGAGTTGATAATATTTACTCTCTGTTCGGAAAAGACATGACTCATCTTTCGATATCTCAGAAGATTTTTATTGCTCCTGTCATCATCACTATGTTTCTGATCGTGCTTATGATACGGACATACTTTGCATCGCTGGATCAGCAGAGAGCGTTTGATCTTGTGGTCAATCAGGGAAATCGGAAGGTTCAGATCAGTTATCAGATTATTCAGGCGCTGAATGAGGCGCACGGAAGCCTGTCAGTATCTGTGGCGCTGACCGAGTCGGGTTTGGAAGAGGCTGTGATCGAAAAAGTCCGACAGAAATTTTTTATCAGGCTCAAATCCATAGATAAGTTCATCAAACACATCATAACCGGCTTTCAATCGGATTCGGAAGAAAAAAAAGTTATAGAAGAACTTCAGAAGCTGCTGCCGGTGTATGAAAAAGCCGGGGCTGCGATGCTTGATCTGTCCAAAGTTGCGAGAATGCTGGCAATTCCTTATATGGATCATGCGGATCAGGAATATCAGAAAACATACAATATGGTGATGAAACTGATCCGTCTGGAAACTTCTCTTGCCGAAACAATGTATGCCTCGACTATGGAAAAGGCTGACTATCACCGAAAAATATCCATCGGTATCGGACTGGCTGCGATTCTGGTTTCTCTGCTGCTCACATTCTTCATTACAAGAGCCATTTCCGGACCCTTGAAACGCGTGATCGTAAAATTGACTCATGCTTCCGATATGCTTGCAAAATCATCGGAACAGGTATCTGCGGCAAGTCAGTCTCTGGCAAAAAATTCGAATGCTCAGGCAGCAGGAGTTGAGGAAACTTCATCGATTATCGAAGAAATTTCCATTCAGACCCGGCAGAATGCCGAGCGTGCGGAACAGGCGGATGATATTCGGAGACTGGCAAATCAGACTGTTGAAAAAGCCGGGCAGTTAATGAACGAATTAAGCCGGGCAATAGATGAGATCAGTCAGTCCAGCGAGAAAACTTTCAAAATCGTCAAAGTCATTGATGAAATCGCTTTTCAAACCAATCTGCTGGCACTGAATGCCGCAGTGGAAGCCGCACGAGCCGGTAAAGCAGGAGCAGGTTTTGCTGTGGTGGCGCAAGAAGTTCGTAATCTGGCATTGCGCTCGACCGATTCGGCAAAGAGCAGTTCGGGACTGATTGCGGAAACGGTTTCGCAGATCAGATCGGGGACAGCGCTGGTTTCCCAAACCCATGCTGCTTTCACCGAAGCGGGATACAGCACATCGGAAGTGGGAAAACTGATCGAAGAAATCGCCCAAGCCTCCATTGATCAGGCTCGCGGGATTTCAGAAATCAACAGCTCTGTTTCAGAAATGTACAAAGTTACCCAGCAAAACGCATCTCATTCCGATTCGACTTCGGCTGCGGCAATGGACGTGAAAGAACAGGCAGAGCAGATGAAATCTGTGGTCGAGGATTTGGTGGGGATGGTGGAAGGTGTTCGGAAGAAATCACGGTATGAAGCATATCTGAAGGAGAGATATATTGAATGAGCGTTGAAATAACATTGCGTTTGCCGGAAAGTTTAATAGAAAATGCCAAATATTTCGGCAATATAATGCACCAGAATATTGAAGGCATTCTTTCGGAGGCTTTGGAGATGATGCTGCCGATGTGGGAAGATTTCTCTGACAAATCCTTTTCGCATTACAAGGTATCAACGCTTTCGGATGAGGATGTATTGCAGTTGGCAGATTCCAAAATGGACGTTATCCAGAATGAACGACTGGGGCAGCTTCAGGCAAAAGGTAAATCGGTAGGGCTGAATATGGCTGAACGTTATGAACTTCTTGCGCTTATCAGAATTTACCAGATAGGACAGCTCCGTAAATCCGAAGGACTGGCAGAGGCGGTCAAACGAGGCTTGCGTCAACCGTTACCGGCATGACCGCCCTTTCCGAAATCATGCGTCAGAGTATTATCCGACGAGCAGATAATCGCTGTGAATATTGTCTCAGTCATCAGAATTATATAATGGGACATCTGCAGATTGATCATAGATGGCATCCTCCGAAAATCTGAGTTTAAACGATTTTTTGGTTATGGCAAAGTAATTCAAGAGAGGTATCATTCACGATGCTTGAAATAAAAGGAATAGACGTATATTATGGCGATGTTCAGGTGATCTGGGACGTCTCCTTCGAGGTGCATGAGGGAGAAATTGTATCGTTGATCGGCGCGAACGGCGCAGGCAAATCCACGACTCTACGGACGATTTCCGGGATACTGAAGCCCAAAAAAGGCGAAATCCTATTCGAAGGCACTCCGATCCACACGATTCATCCGTATCACCTGATCGAGCGGGGCATTGCCCATGTTCCCGAAGCCCGAAAGCTGTTTGTGGAAATGACGGTCGAGGAAAATCTGGATATGGGATCGCTCAGAGGCGAGGCAAAAGAAAAACGCGAGCAGACCAAAGAAATGGTGTTCGAACTTTTCCCCCGTCTCAAAGAGCGGCGGCGCCAGCAATCCGGCACACTTTCCGGTGGAGAGCAGCAGATGGTTGCTATCGGTCGGGGGCTGATGTCTCTGCCCAAGCTCATCATGTTCGATGAACCGTCATTGGGACTTTCCCCGATTCTGGTATCGAGTATTTTCGATATTATCAAAAAAATTCGGGAAGAAGGCAAAACCGTTCTGATTGTGGAGCAGAATGTCAGACAAACGCTTGCAATTGCCGACAGAGCTTATGTATTGGAAACCGGAAAAATCACCATGTCGGGTGAAGGAAAGGCGATGCTTGCAGATGAGCATGTCAAAGCCGCATATCTGGGAGTTTGAATAAGTACATAGTGTTATGTGTTATGTGCAAAGAGTTTCTTAACACCTGACGCTTTCCACTGAACACATTTAAGGAGGATTTATGCTGGTCAGAGATTGGATGACAAGTTATGTGCATACTGCGGCGCCGGAAACCAGTGTTTCGGAAGTCGTTCAACTGATGAAAGAGAAAAAAGTTAAGCATCTGCCGATTGTTTCCAACGGCGCTGTGGCGGGTATTGTGTCGGATCGGCGTATCAAGGAATATCTGCCATCCAAAGGCACATCGCTAGATATTTACGAACTCAATTATATTCTGGCAAAAACCACCATCAGAGAAGTGATGATTAAAAATGTCATCACGGTTCACCCGGATACGCCGGTGGAAGAAGCGTGTATGCTGATGTTTGATAAAGATATCGGGTGTCTGCCTGTGGTTGAGCAAGGAAAGCTTGTCGGAATTATTTCGGATAAAGATATGTTCCGAGTGCTGGTCGAGATTACGGGAGTGCGACGCGGTGGGCATCGCATCAGCCTGTCCGTAGAAGACAAACCCGGGTCTATCCGGGAGATTGCCGATATGATCAGAAGCTACGGATTCCGTTGGCAGAGCATTCTTTCCACCAGTGAAAAAGCTGCGCCGGGACAGCGGTATGTGGTGATCCGCACCAGAGGCGAAGGCGATTTTTCCGGGTTGAAACGGGAGTTGGAAAGCAAATACAGCATGATTCGGGTGTTATAGAATTGACGGACTTACGCATGATGTGTAAGTCCTTTTTTTTATCTTTTCCCGAAACCGTTGCTCCGGTTTGGGAATCTTTTCAAATAATAGCAATATCTTCAGAAGTACAGCCTTTTCGAAATTCGGCAGGCTAAAAAAATATCCATCAATTTTTTCATGCGATAGCCCTATACCGAACCATTGCTTTTTTCACGTCAGAGTGTTATTTTGTAAAAAATCGAATCAACCTGAAATGTGGAGTTGCCATGAACAGAAATTTTAAAATAATGATTGCATCAGGAGCGGTATTCTTCGGGATACTGATCGGATTTTCATTATCATCCCGCGATACATCGAATACGGATAAAGCACCTGCCAAAGAAATGCCGTCTTCTTCCGGCAAAAAAGACATGATACCTATCAAAACCGAAAAGGCAGAGACAAAATCCGTTTCTCCGGAGCCGAAAGCAGCTGTAAAATGGTATTCTTATACCGATGGCATGGCTGTCGGAAAAGAAAAGAAAAAGAAAGTTTTTCTGTCATTTTATGCTGATTGGTGCGGGTATTGCAAACAGATGGACAAAACCACGTTTGCGGATAAATCTGTGGTGTCTTACATGAATGAAAATTTTGTTCCGATACGCGTCAATGCGGACAGAGAAATCAACCTGACTTCAACTTACAATGTGAGAGGGTTGCCAGCCACTTGGTTTCTTTCGGAAAACGGAGAGGAAATCGGCAGTCAGCCCGGATATATTCCGCCGGATACCATGCTGCCCCTTCTGAAATACATTCACAGCGACAATTATAAAAAGATGAGTTTTGATAAATTTATGAAAGGAATGTGATCGGAGTACAAGCTATCTTTTCTGCTGTTTTCGCAGAATCATGCGAATCACCGTCGAGATAATGACTATCGCGCTCGATATCACCAGAGTCGCAGGCACCCAGATAAAATGGTTATATTCGGATTTTTCAGCAGCAACAACGATTCCGAAAATTCCGAAAACAAATACCGCAAACATCGCGAAGATCATCATTACGCATACGATATCGGAGTCGTACCAGGGAATAATAATTTTTCGGAATACGGGATCGTTCAGATTCATAAATCCTATTTTATGTAAAACGGTCAGAATATGCAAGCAAAGTTTTCACTAACAATTGCTCTGATCATAATCGCAGGAATATGCGGATGCGGAGGATTTCCGATGAAAACAATATCAGAGGAAAAAATCATTTCGGCTCAGACCGGACAGAGCATCTCTTTTGAGAGCATGATCTCGGAATTGTCAGAAGTCAGTGTGGTTTATGTCGGCGAGCATCATACGAATCCCGCTCATCACGCCGCTCAACTGCGCGTGATCCGGGTAATGGCGCAGCATTTTCCCGATCTTGCCGTAGGCATGGAGATGTTTGCCGTGCCGTATCAGCCGCTTCTGAATGACTGGTACATGGGGAAAATGGATGAACTGTCACTTTTACGAAAAACGCATTGGTACGCCAACTGGCGATTCGATTACGGGCTGTATCGCGATATTCTGAATTTTATCAAAGAGGCACATATTCCTTTGGCAGCATTGAATATTCCCTTTCATATTCCGCCTAAAATTTCAGTGGGCGGTCTCGACAATCTGTCGGAAGACGATAAAAAATATCTGCCTGAAACTCTTGATCTTCAGGATAGCGAACATCGCTCATATGTATCCGAAATTTTCAAGCAACATTCCATTCTGGGAAGAGATCATTTCGAAGATTTTTACGCGGCGCAGTGCGTGTGGGAAGACGCTATGGCGGAGTCTGTTGTGAAAAATCTGAAAAGCAAAATGATCGTGCTGGCAGGAAACGGGCATATTTTCCGAAAATTCGGTATTCCGAACCGAGTGTTCCGGCGGAATCAGGCATCCTTCAGAACAATATATATGGTGTCAGACGATAAAAATGCCGATTTCAGCGCAGGAGATTATCTGTGGGTGATGCCCGATATTGCTCGAAAATAGATTTTTGAATTGCTGTAATGTTTATTCCGGCTTCCAATCATTTTCGGATTAACCTTGACAAAAAATGCAGTCCGTATAATATAATAGGATCATTTCGGAAATAGGATCATTTCGGAAGTGCGCAGCTTGCTGGTGAGGCTCCCGGACTTCAAATCCGGTGTGGGGCGCTGATACCGTCCCGGGTGGGTTCGATTCCCATGCACTTCCGCCATCCATACGATGAATATGCAATCCCTCAATATTGATTTTTATAACGGAATTTTTCGTGAAAAAGGGCTGAAAGCCCGGTTATACTACGGACTTTTCACAGCAATCTGTTTTTTTATTTTATGGGCGCTGATTGCCTATTGGGTATTCACGCGTCCGGGATATGAACAGTTTTCAGGATTTATGCCCATTCCGACCATGAAAGCCCTGTACCATCTGTTTTTCGAAAGCTATTTCTGGGTATCTGTCTGGGCAAGCCTTCGCCGAGTTTTTATCGGTATTATGCTGGCGTTCATCATAGGACTACCCTGCGGACTTCTGATCGGATTTTACAGCTATCTGAAAGTTGCAACCTACACCCCGGTACAATTTTTGAGAATGATCAGCCCTCTGTCATGGATGCCGATAGCCCTGCTGGTATTCAAAAGTTTCGAGTCCGCGATTTATTTTCTGATTATGATGGCAACCGTCTGGCCCATTATGCTGAATACCGCACACAGCGTTTCTCAGGTCAACAGCCGATGGATCAATATGGCAAGGAATCAGGGCGCTAGTGATTTTCAGGTAATCCGGTATATTATTATTCCGGCATCCACCCCGTATATTCTGACCAGCATCAGGCTTGCAGTAGGCGTGGCATGGATCGTACTCGTGCCTGCGGAATTTCTGGGGATTTCAATGGGGCTGGGATATATTATCAATGATGCCCGCGACACAATGGAATATGACCGGCTTATGGCTGCGGTCATTGCCATCGGTATTGTGGGATTTGTTCTGGATGGGATACTCGAAATTCTTCAAAAACTGGTTCACCACCGATAAGCTCAAAAATCTTTGAATACCGCATCGTCATCATCGAACGGAATCAGGGTTTCCGGGCGAATTTCTTTGAATTCCGAAGTTTTTTTAGAAGAGTCTTCGGTCTTTTTCGGCAGTTGGGGCGGCAACGCTTTTTCAGGACGTTTCAATGTCTTAACGTCAGGTTTGGGTGGTGAGATAATTTTCACCACAGGTTTGGATTGAAATGTATCTTTCATACGACCTTTTGTTTCGGGAATTTTGTCCTCTTTGACCGACAATCCGTGAATCAGATCGCTCAGTCTGCTGATCATCTCTCTGACCTGCCGTATCTGAAAATTCATTTCGCCGGACGCACTGGCAGTTTCCTGAGCATTGGCAGCACTCTGTTGGACTATTTTATCCATCTCCGTAACTGCACGGTTCACATCTTCAATACCGTGAAACTGCTCGGCAGAGGCTGCGGCAATTTCAGCCACCAATTCGCCGACTTTGGAGGAACTGGTTGCCACTTCCGAAAATGCCTCGTTGGTTTTATGAACCAGTTTGGATCCGCTGGCTATCTTTTTGGTAATTCCCTCGATCAGAGCGGCAGTATTTTTGGCAGCTTCGGCAGATCGCATGGCAAGATTTCTGACCTCATCCGCGACAACGGCAAAGCCCGCGCCTTTTTCACCGGCTCTGGCTGCCTCGACAGCCGCGTTCAGAGATAATAAGTTGGTCTGAAATGCGATTTCATCAATGCTTTTGATAATTTTGGAAGTTTCTTCGCCGGACTTAGAAATATCATCCATAGATTCGATCAGACCGCTCATAGCGCTGTTTGCTTTTTGGATAATGCGTTGCGATTCCTTCATCAGACGGTCTGCTTCTGCCGCATGATCTGAATTTTGGCGGGTCATGGCAGATATTTCTTCCAAAGAAGAAGAAGTCTGCTGAACCGATACTGCCTGACGCGAGGTGCTTTCTGCCAGAGATTGCCCTGATGCGGATATTTGTTCCGATGACATTCTGATATTGTCAGTTCCTTTTCCCAAATCTTCGGCAATATGCCGTATAGGCAGAGATACGGAACGAAACAGGAGATACGCGATCACCAGTGTCAGCGAAATCCCGATGAACCCGACAATGCTCATCCGCATCATAGCATCCTGTTTAGCCTCCGGCGACTGAATCATCGAATTGATCTGAATGTCTGCATACACAGTCAGCAGTGCCACAATCAGCCCTACTGCACAGAACGAAATAATGATTTTAGAAGATAATGATAATTTCATATTCATAGACACCTGCCTGAATCAGGAACGGATCTGTTTGCGGATATGTTCCATCAGACCGCCGCTTTGAACCAGTTCCTGCATAAACCGTGGAATCGGTTTTGTGGTGAATTTTTCGTGGGTGTGTTCGGAGACGATTTCTCCAGCATCGAAATCCACAGACAGCCTGTCTCCGGTATTCAGGCGGTCGGTCTCTTCGCATTCCAAAATCGCCAGCCCCATATTGAACGCATTGCGATAAAAAATTCTGGCAAAACTTTTGGCAATCACACAGGCAACTCCGGCTGCTTTGATGGCAATCGGTGCATGTTCCCGCGACGAGCCGCATCCGAAATTTTTGCCTGCCACGATGATATCTCCCTGACTCACGTTTCCGGCAAATAAGGGATCCGCATCTTCCATACAATGTTTGGCAAGAGATGCCGGATCGCTGGTATTCAAATATCTTGCCGGGATAATCAGATCGGTATCCACATCATCCCCGAATTTCCAAACTTTTCCTTCAGCCTTCATGCAAGCCCTCTCCCCGAATCGTTTTGTATCTTTCATGGAAGCGTATTATCACGGATTGATCAAAAAGAAAAGAGTTTTGGCAGGAATCCGAAATCGGGCTGTAATAAAAAACAGACTCATTTTCCCGTCAGATAATCCAATTCCTTTGGCAGAGGAATGCCTTTGCCGTAGATATCTTCCCCATAATTGAAAGATGCCAGCAGTTTCAGGTCTTTCAATGCCCGGTCATCGCCTCTGAATTCGACTTCTTCGATCTTTTCCTGCTGAATTTTGCCGCCCGCGTACTGAAGTTCCAAAACACTGCTCGCGTCAAATGAATCCGGTCCCACCCACAGCCTGACTTCTCCGCCGTATCGCTGAACCACCTTTGCCACAAGAAGGCTGGGTCTGCAATGAAAGCCCCGGTCCTTGGGGATTCCGACCCGTATCGAGGTACGGTCAATGGTCGCATTCAGAAGTTCATACGCTAGTATCCTGCCTTTTTCAATAAAATTACAGATATAATACAATCCGTAATTGACTGTGCATTCCAGTAATTGTTCGGGATCAACCAGAAAGGAAAGCTGTGTTTTGACTTTTTTGTAAATGTTTTTATATCCGGCTTCATGCAGATGCCGCTCGTAGAAATGCAGCAGTCTCCCCATGACCTGAAGCAAATGAAGCGAAACTGAAAACAATCCTCTGAATTTTTTAAATTTTGCATTTCCGGGTGCAAATCCGCCGTAAATAATATAAGTATCGAAATAGGATTGCAGATTATGCACTAGCATTTCATATCGCCGCAGTTCCACCTCATTCACTTTTTCAGGAACGATTTTGCGGATTTTATCGATATCGTATGGCTCATGCAATCCGAATTCCTCGAAATAGGCAGCGATTTCCAGAAAATCCGTAGCGATTCTGACAATATTTTTGTTCTGTTCTTCTTTTTTATCATCATCAATATCCGCGGGCAGCATTTCACAGCCGACAACATCCGGGAAATCGGAAATCTGATAAGGATGTTCGGGAATCGGGATATGGAGGCGTTTTGCCTCATCTATAATAACTGGGGAAAGCTTTCGAAGAGAATTTATGATAAACTCGATGGTCTTTTCTCCGGCATCCGCGAATCCCGATATATCCGGCAGATCATAAAAGGACATGCGATTCAGAATATGCTTCTGGGAATATCCCGCGTTGCTCAGATGTCGCACGGCTTCGGAAAGTTCTCTATATAAATACCATTTTTTGTTACTTTTTGCACCCTGAGAATTCAGAAAATCCTCACACATATTGAAATAAGACCTCATCGCAGCATAGCACGATTAGATTA
>CAZMDM010000406.1:0-7361 GCA_964564775.1 uncultured Desulfonema sp.
ATCAGCGGTGAGGTTCACGCTGTACGGGATGCGCCTACGCCTTCTTTGATTATACCGCTTGCATCCGAGAATACGGGATATACGACAGACATCTAGCCTGTGCTGTGGTTTTATCTTTCCGCTCCATGGCCCGGCAAAATCGAATTTACCACCAATGAAACCGGCGCGCCCGAACCCGCATTGGCAACGCTGATTAACGGACCGGCAAAAAGCGGAATCTATCCGATCCGGCTCAGCGATTATCATGTTATTCTCAAATCCGCTGTCGAATACGAATGGTTTCTGGCAATTGTGCAAGACCCTCAGGAACGATCCGGCGATTTTCTGGCAAGTGCGACTATCAAGTATATCCCTCCTGCTCAAACCGTATCTCAGCAGTTGCAAAGCGTTGCAACAGATAAGTCGTATTATGTGTATGCCAAAGAAGGATACTGGTATGATTCGATTGCAAAAATTTGTTCTTTGATCGGAGAAAAACCGGATGATCCGATATTCAAAGCGCATCGCGCGGCATTACTGAAACAGGTCGGACTTTCGAAAGCAGCCGCGCCATAAATTATCTTGACTTTTTCAGCGTAAATCTTTAAAAAAATTTATTCTGTCAGAAAGGAAAGAATATTTATGCTGCCGGCAGCAATCGTTGTGTTAAGCCTGATTGTCGGGCTTCTGGGCAAAAACCGGAAGTTCGGATTCTGGGGATATTTTTTCGGCTCGATCCTTCTGACGCCGATTATCGGTCTGTTGCTGGTTTTGGCATCGGACGAAAAACCGGAGCCGGCGAAGGCTGAGTAATATGCCGCTAATCAACTTATTCTGTCTTCCGTTTGCAGGCGGAAGTTATTATGCGTATCGGGATTTCGAAAAATATCTGAGTCAAGGCATCCGCCTCGTACTGCTTGATCTTCCGGGACACGGCAGACGACTCAAAGAGCCTCTGCTGACCGATCTGCAAGACATGGCAGAGGATGTATTTTCTCAGATCAGAGCGCATCTTCACGAACCGTATGCCATCTATGGACACAGCATGGGTGCGATGCTGGCATATCTTGCTGCCCGAAACGCGGAAAAAGAAAATATGCCTCAGCCTTTGCATCTGTTTCTGACCGGAAGACAGGCACCCTCTGTCGAAAGCAAAGAAAAAGACGCATATCTTCTTCCCAGACCGGAGTTTATCCGCAGACTCGGCGAGTACGGCGGTATTCCCAAAGAGGTTCTTGCGGAAAAAGAACTGCTCGATTTTTTCGAGCCGATTATCCGGGCAGATTTTCAAGCTATCGGAACCTATCTTCACAGCGAAAACGGCGCTGCTCCTCTGAATGTGCCGATAACCGTGATGATCGGGCTGAATGATACCACCAGTTATCAGGAAGCCCTGAAATGGCAGGAAGTTACCCGGAAGAAAATCACCGTAAGACAATTTCCGGGCGGGCATTTTTTCATCTTTGATCATGTTGCGGACATCAGCAGAATCATCTCACGAACCTTGTGGGAATCTGCAAAATGATAACCGTGCTGTACGCATCTTTCGACGAACCGCTTTCGGAAGAGCGTTGGCAACACTATATTTCACAAGTTCCACCTGAGATTCAGAACAAAATTTATTGCTATCATCGCTGGCAGGACAGACACGCCGGCTTGTTCGGAAAACTGCTGTTATCCGAAGGATTGAAATTATACGGATACAGCCCTGAAACTCTGAATCATCTTTCTTACACTGCCTTTGGCAGACCGTATTTGAACAATAGCAACATTGATTTCAATATTTCCCATTCCGGGCGATATGTACTCTGTGCGATCACGGATCGTGGAAAAATTGGTATAGATATCGAGCATATAAAGCCGATTGATCTTGCCGGTTTTGAGAGATACATGACACCGGGAGAGTGGGAGGAGATTCATCGAAGTAAAACACCTTACGATATTTTTTATTCATACTGGACTAAAAAAGAAAGTGTATTGAAGGCTTATGGTTATGGGCTTTCTGCGCCGTTGGAAAAAGTCGTGATTGACAATCTAACCGCATTTTTTTATAGCGTTGAAACACAGAATTATGACAGCAGAGATTATAATATCCTTTTTTTGAAAGAAATATTTTTTAATGCAAATTATAAATGTCATATCGCAGGTAATATAAAAAATGCACAACTCAAAATGTGTAAAATTCAGATTCATTGAAAGGAAAACTGATGACGCGTCAATCGCTATTCAAAACTGCTGTAATTCTGTTCTGTCTGATATTTCCGGTGTTGCTGTACGCGCAGGAACAGCCTCCTGCGAAGACGGATGATGCAAAGCCTGCCGAAGAAAGCGTGAAACCCGCTCCGAAACCCGAACCCGATACGAAAAAACTCGGAGAATGGTGGTGGCGCAATTCTCTGACGTATGATCCCATGCCGAGCCAATGCCTGTATCACGGCGAAGCCAAATACGGCTATATCCGCGAAACCGGCAATACCACGAAAGACAGCCATAATGTCGGCGCATTGCTCGCGTTCAGAAAAGACCGTTTTACCGCTTACGGACAGTATTCGCTGACCAAAGAAACTTCAGGCAGTGTGTTCGGAGATTCGCCTGACCGCAGAATCGAAAACCTTCATCCTTCGTTGAGATACGATCTGACCCCCAAACTGTACACAATGGGCGGTGTCTTGTGGACCAAAGATTATGACCGTGCCATCGATGATCGGAGTACCTATTATCTGGGACTGGGATACGATGCGATTGCCACAGAAAAATATCTGCTGACCTTGTTTGTTTCCGGCGGATATGAGGAATTGGAATATCAGGATTTTGTTACCATAGATGGCGAGCAGCCGGGTACATTGAGAAACCCGGTCTATTACGGAGAACAGCGATTCAGATGGGGTATTACCGAAAATATTGCTTTCAATGAAAAATTCGAGTTTGTCGGAAATGTGGATGAAGGAGACAGATATCGCTGGACTCTGAATCTGGGCATCGAGTTTATGATTAATCCGTATCTGGCGTTGCGTCTGGATTATGAGCAGAAGTATTATAATTTTCAGCCGGAAGTCTATGGAATGGATATTTTAGAAAAACGGGATCAGAAACAGGGATTCATGATCAAGGTGAGCTTTTAACGCAGAGGGAATACTATGGAGAACAGAAAAGAAGCGGATAAAATCATCCGCAATCATATCTACGGCGCAATGGGCGTAGGATTGATCCCTGTGCCGTTGGTGGATATGGTTGCACTGACGGGCGTGCTTCTGAATATGCTGAGAAAATTGGCAAAACTTTATGAAATTCCTTTTTCCAAAGATGTCGGAAAAAATCTGATCGCTTCTCTGCTGGGCGGCACGATTCCGGTGTCTGTTTCAGGAACGCTGGCAAGCATGGTCAAGGCGATTCCGATTATCGGACAGACAACCGGCGCATTGACGATGCCTGCAACAGCCGGAGCAATGACTTACGCTGTGGGCAGAGTTTTTTTGCAGCATTTCGAATCCGGGGGAACGTTTCTCAATTTCGACCCGGAAAAAGTCAGAGAGCATTATGCCCGACTATTTGAGGAAGGAAAAAAGGTTGTCAGCGAAGTAAATAAAAACGATGCCGAATCCTCTGTCAACAGGGAATCGGCTCAGACAGTCCGGTCTGATGAAGACCGGGCAAATGATAATCACAACAGCTTGGAATAAAAGGAGGAATCTATCATGGCAGAAGAAACCGTCAAAGAGGAAGTAACGGTTGCGGAAACACTTCCGACCGGAGAAGAGGCAGATCGGCTGATCAGAAATCATGTCTATGGGGCAATGGGTGTGGGGCTGATTCCTGTACCGATAGTGGATTTTGTAGCACTGACAGGAGTTCAGTTGAATATGCTCAGACGGCTTGCGAAACTGTATGAAGTTCCGTTTTCGCAGGATAAGGTCAAAAACCTGGTGAGCTGCCTTGTCGGAAGTGCGGTTCCTGTGGGTTTGGCTCCTTCTATGGCAAGTCTTCTCAAGGCAGTCCCGATTGTAGGGCAAACGGTCGGTGTTTTGGGAACAAGTATCACCGGCGGCGCGGTTACTTATGCAGTCGGAAAAGTATTTCTGCAGCATTTTGCTTCCGGCGGAACGTTTCTCAATTTCGATCCCGATGAAGTCAGAGAATATTATGCAAAAATGTTTCAGGAAGGAAAATTGGTCGTAGCGGAAATGGGAAAATAATATTTTAATATTGTCCGGGGGAAACAGATGAGGCATTTCAGACATATCTATGGTATTGCTGCGTTGCTTGTAATGAGCTTTTTTATCGCAGCATGTGACAGCGGCGGCGACAGCAATCTGGTTCGTTACGGCGTGTTTGTGGACAGTCCGGTAGAAGGACTGAATTATCTTACAGCCAGTAACGCAGGAAAAACTGATGCGACAGGAAGTTTCAGTTATTTTGAAACCGATAAAACGATTTCATTTTATGTTGGTAAACCGGAAGACAAAGGCGTATTCATCGGAACCAGCAAAATCAAATCCAAGATTACACCGATGGATTTGGTGCAGGATACCAGCAAAGATGTGTTGGGCAACGAAGTAACCAATATCAGCCGGTTTCTCCAATCCCTGGATACGGATGGAGTACCTGAAAACGGGATTACCATTACCGCACAGACAGCAGACGTCCTGAAAGGCGAAGTGGTCAATTTCGACGTTGATCCTACCACGTTCGGCGACCAGATGAGTTCTGTATTCAGTACTCTGAATAGCAAAAAAGTTTTTGCGGATAAAAGAACTCTGAAAACTCCTGCTCAGGCTCGCAGACATCTGAGAGAAAGTCTGGGACTGACCGTAGATGCGGCGACTGCTCAGATATTGCAAGGCGCAATGGACAAGGTTCTTGCAAAATATCCCTGGCCTGGCATTGTGATGGGTGTCCGGTTTCCTGACGGAAAAACATGGTTCGGTGCAAAAGGTGTGGCAGATATCGCCAACCGTATACCGATGACCATAGATCATAAGCTGAGGATTGGCAGTATCACCAAAACTTTTACAGCAACTCTCATATTGCAGATGGCTGAAGAAGGATGGCTGAATCTGGATGATACCGTAGAAAAATGGCTGCCGGGTATTCTGGGTAATTATCAGTACCATGACCAGATTACCATCCGTCAGTTACTGAATCATACCAGTGGACTCAACAATTACTGGCATCTGTCTATGGATCCGGAAAGCCTCTATTATCAGGAGTATTTCGGCGGAACCTGGACAAAATTGTGGGATCCTCGGGAACTGGTAAAAGTAACCATCGGTCTTCCGGCGCTGTTTGCTCCCGGAACAGGCTGGGCATACAGCAATATCGGTCCGATTCTGGAAGCCATGATTGTGGAAAAAATAACGGGTGAAAGATTCGAGACCGTTATGACACGGCGGATTCTCGATCACTTAGGATTATACAATACCTATCTGCCCGGTGATGAAAATCTTGTTGCACCTCATGCGCGGGGCTATTTGGATTACATTAATCTCAACGGTGTGTATGATGCCGGAGATGACTGTACCAATATGAATCCATCTTTTGCATGGGCATCGGGAGCAGTTGTTACCAGTATAGAAGATTTATTGAGATATGGCACTGCATTAGCCAGCGGTGAAATGTTATCTGCACAATACCAGACTGAAAGGCTCAAAATGGTCAATATCAGACCTGATGGCAGCGCTCAAAGCGGATTGGGCATCATGCTGGTCAACGGTGCATTGGGACACAACGGAGACATCTTCGGATTTCAGGCAACGGTGCAGAGATACAAAGGCGTTGATTTTGCTTTGATTACCAATGCACAGGGGCTTTTTGATCCTAAAAATCAGGATATTCTTTATATTTCCGAGGATCCGAATACCGGCAATATTGCTTATGTTACGTTCTTGCAGGCAATTGCCGATTTGGGGTTGACAAAGCAGTAGGGCTATATTGAACTTGTTAAGCTCATCTTTTCTGTTGATAAGGGAAGATGAGTTTCAGGAGAGCAGCATGATTGAAGAAACAGCAGCAAATACAGTGGCAACACAGGCAGCAGGTGCAGGAAATGCTGCTGCAACCGGCGCTGTAGCAATGATGCCCCCTGATGGTGGTGCGTCTTTGGCAGCTATGGCACCTCCAGACGGCGGTGCGTCATTGGCAGGAGCGGCAAAAGCAGCAGCAGCTTCCGGCGCAATACCTCCCGATGGCGGCGCTTCCGTAGCCGGAGCAGTAAAAGCAGCAGGTGCAGCAGCAATTCCTCCTGATGGCGGAGCTTCCGTAGCCGGAGCAGTAAAAGCAGCAGGCGCAGGCGGAGCTGCAAAAGGAGCAGGATTTACGAAGATGCTGTTGGCAATACCAACATTGGCTGTACTTGGGTTGGGCGGCGTAATCCTATTTGAATTTTGGAGAGGCGGCAAAGACGCGGAAGAAGCCAAAAAAAAGAGAAAAAATTCAAAATAATGAACCGATGATCGCCTCTCACCCGGAGGCGTAGATTGAACAACAAATGACACATCTCAAAGTTCCTTTGAACAGTTTTGAAAATCGTTATACCATTCGTCATCCCGTCATCGAAGACCTGCCCGCATTATTGCGCTTGGAAGCCGAATGCTGGGCAGAGCCTCTTCGGGCATCTGAGGATGAAATTCGCCAAAGAATCGGGCAGTTTCCTCGGAGACAATGTGTTCTGGAAATTGACGAACAAATCACAGGAGTTATTTATTCTCAAAGAATTCAAACCATTGAATCATTACATCATAGCAATTTCAGAAACGTATCCGAACTTCAGACCGACCATGGACCGATCATTCAGCTATTGGCAGTCAATGTTCTTCCAGCCATGCAGTATTTGGGATTTGGAGATCAACTGCTCGAATTTATGTTATTATACAGTGCGCTCAAAACCGGAGTCGAGCGGGTTGTTGCGGTAACATTATGTAAAAATTATTCTCCCGATTTATCCATTCCGATACAAAACTATATCCGACAGCGAAATGAACAAGGTTTGCTGCTTGATCCGATCCTGAGATTTCACGAATCTCACGGCGCGACTATCAAAGAACTGATTGCAGGCTATCGCACCCCGGACAGCAAAAATCTGGGTTACGGCGTACTGGTGGAATATGATATCCATAATCGTGAATACGCTCAGTCTCTGATCGGGACCAAACATCTTGCAGACACTCCTCCCCTGATCTCTGACGCCCAATCCCTGAAAGCAGTGGTTGAAGAATCCGTATTATTTGTGTTGGGAGAAGGGCGGAAAAATGCGTATTCGCCAAAGCGGGCATTGCGGGATATGGGGCTGGATTCGCTCGATCTTTTCGGATTGAGGCTGATGCTGTCCAAAAGGCTCGGTTTTGAGTTGGATACCACCTTTTTTTTTCAATACAGCACCACAGATG
>CAZMDM010000407.1:0-4278 GCA_964564775.1 uncultured Desulfonema sp.
GAATATCATGACCAACCCAATGTGATGCGGGCAATGGTCGAAGGATTGGAATATCGGGGACCCATTTTTCGGGTCGCTCTCCGTCTGCCGATGGGAGAAGGAACGAGTTCCGTGATCGAATCGGATATTCCTTCGGAAAAAATCAGCCGTCTGGCAATCCGGGCGCAGACCGAAGTGCCGATTCATTTTCCCATAGAGCGGCTGCGGGTGTACACCGCATGAGCATGTCCGACGCGGCGATTCCCAAAACCACGCGCTTATCGCGGTCAAAGAGCATAGATACTGAAAAATGGCTTTGCCGATTGCTGATCGTTCTGGTTTGTATCTGGCTGTCGGCTGTGGTGGTTTTTCCTATCTTCCAACTGCTCTCCAAAAGCCTGAAAGATGCGAGCGAAAATTTTGTGGGGTTTGCCAATTTCATCTATTATTTCAAAACTCCGGCATTGTCCGCGTCCTTGAAAAACAGCTTTTTTGTTTCCGCAATGACCATGCTTATCTCTGTAAGCCTCGGATTTTTCTATGCGTATGCCCTGACCCGGACGAACATTCCGTTCAAGCGCTTTTTCAAAGGGTTGGCGATGATGCCTCTGTTTGCGCCCACTCTGCTCAACGGCATTGCGCTGGTCTATCTGTTCGGGCGACAGGGCTTGATTACCCGAGGATTTTTCGGAACCATCCCCGGATGGAACATCGGTCTGTACGGACCCGCAGGCATCATCATCTCCGAAGTGATCTATACCTTTCCCCAAGCCATGCTCATTTTATTTGTTGCTCTTCAGATGACCGATGCCCGTCTGTACGAAGCCTCGGCATCTCTGGGCGCGTCGGGAGTAAGAACGTTTTTTACCGTAACGCTTCCCGGTATGAAATACGGTCTGATCAGTGCGATATTTGTCTGCTTTATTCTGGCATTTACCGATTTCGGCGCGCCCAAAGTGGTGGGCGGTGATTATAATATTCTGGCAACGGATATTTACAAACAGGTCATTGGTCAGCAGAATTTTGTCATGGGCGCGGTGGTCAGCGTGGTTCTGCTGATTCCGACCGTGATCGCGTTTATCGTTGACAGAATTGCCCAGCGCAGACAGGTGGCAATGATTGCCGCGAAATCTGTGCCTCTGATTCCGAAGCCCGACAAGCTGAAAGACCGATTGTTTCTGACATATTGCGGCATAATCGCTTTTCTGATGATCGCTTTTTATGCCACAGCCTTGTTTGCTTCGCTGGTTAAGGTCTGGCCCTATGATCTGAGTATCGGGCTGAATCATTATCAGTTCAAACGGATGGGTGGCGGAGGCTATGCCGCGTTTTTCAACAGTATCCGCATGAGTGTTTATTCGGCGATTTGCGGAACAGCCATCACTTATGTCAGCGCGTATCTGGTTGAAAAAACAAGAGGAATGCAATCTCTGCGTCAGGGAGCGTATTTTCTGTCCATTCTGCCTCTGGCTCTGCCCGGACTCGTCATCGGTCTGGCATATATTTTCTTTTTCAATGCTCCGAAATGGCAGATTATGGGGCTTGTGATTCCGAATCCTCTGAATTTTCTTTACGGAACTATGGGCATTCTGGTGCTGTCCAATGTGGTTCATTTTTATACGGTAAGCTTTCTGACGGCAACGACTGCTTTGAAACAATTGGATCAGGAATTTGAAACCGTATCCGAGTCTATGGGCGTACCGTTTTACAGAACCTTTTTCCGGGTTACGGTGCCGGTATGTCTGCCCGCGATTCTGGAAATCGGCATGTATTATTTCGTCAATTCGATGGCAACGGTTTCTGCGGTGATTTTTCTGTATTCGGCAGATATTCCCTTGGCATCTGTGGCAGTTGCGAACATGGATGATGCAGGCGACATTGCACCGGCTTGCGCGATGTCTATGCTCATTGTTCTGACCAATGTGATAGTCAGGATATTGTATGAAGTTCTGACAAAAGGCATACTCAAAAAAACACAGGCGTGGGTTTCAAGATAAGATCGAATCTGAACAATAACCGAGCGATAACGTCAGGCTATAAAAAAATAACCGAGCGATAAATCGCCCGGCTAGTAGCCTAAGCCTGCTGAAGCGGGCTTGAGCTTTCAGCCCTGAAATTGATTTCGGGACTTTATAATGATTTACAACAAAAACGGATTTTAAAATGGAAATTTATATTCAAAACAAACCTTACACCGGACCGGTCAGAGCGGTGATTCTGGACTGGGCGGGAACTGCCGTTGATTACGGCTGCATGGGACCGGTTGCTGTATTCGCTGATGTATTCAAAAAATACAAAGTGGATGTGAGCATGTCCGAAGCCAGAAAATTCATGGGGCTGATGAAAAAAGATCACATACGAGGCATGTGCGGACTGCCTTCGGTAACAGAAAAATGGATTGCCGCGCACGGACGCGAACCCGATGAAAGCGATGTGGAATCCATGTACCGGGACACCGAGGCGATGATGGTTTCTGCCATTGCCCGGCACGCGGATATCATCCCCGGCGTGATAGAAACCGTGGCAGAGCTTCGGAAAAGAGGCATAAAAATCGGCTCTTCCACCGGTTATACCGGACCCATGATGGCTGTTTTGGTTCCCGAAGCCGAGAAAAAAGGATATAAACCGGATTCGATAGTCTGCTCGACAGATGTGCCTGCGGGCAGACCCTATCCGTGGATGTGCTATCGGAATGCCATAAATTTGGGGGTTTATCCCATGTCTGCCATTATCAAAATCGGAGATACGGTGGCAGATATTCAGGAAGGGCTGAATGCGGGCGTATGGACCATCGGATTGAGCAAATCCGGCAATGAACTGGGCATGACTCAGGATGAAGTGAACGCGATGGATGAGCGCGATTTGAAAGCGCGTTTGGAAGACATCGGGCTTCGATTTCGGCAGACCGGAGCGCATTATGTGGCAGAAAGTATCACAGACTGTATCGCCATCATTGACGATATTAATGCCCGACTTGCCAAAGGGGAAAATCCTCTTCCGAAAATATAATAACCGAATCTGAACAACAACCGAGCGATAAATCGCCCGGCTAGAAGCCGAAGCCTGCTAGAAGCAGGCTTGAGCTTTCAGCCCTGAAATTTATTTCGGGGCTTTTTGCAGTGCAGATATTGTTGTGCAAACAGGAATTCAGGATAATGAAACTTCCCGATACCCCGGATATATCCGAAGGTGATGTCAATTCAAGCTCGCATCGTGCCGAATGGCAGAAACGCCATATTGATGAACAAACCCGTATCTGGCTGGACAAAGATGCGAAATATTTTCTGCATCAGTCTCTTTCTACGCCGTGTCTGGATGTTCTGATCGGATGCAGCGGCTCGGAGATCGAGGATTTGCAGGGGCGGCATTTTCTGGATTTTCACGGCAACAGTGTCCATCAGGTCGGGTTTGCCAACCCGGAAGTGGTGGAAGCTGTAAAACGCCAGTTGGAGATTCTGCCGTTTTGTCCCAGACGCTACACCAATATTCCTGCGATTCAGCTTGCCGAAAAATTAGCCGAAATCACACCCGGTGATCTGAACCGCGTATTGTTTGCTCCGGGCGGAACCGGTGCTGTCGGCATGGCATTGAAGTTGGCAAGAGCGGCAACCGGCAGATTCAAAACCATTTCCATGTGGGATTCGTTTCACGGCGCGTCTCTGGATGCCATTTCCATAGGCGGAGAATCGCTGTTCCGCAAAGGCATGGGACCGCTTCTGAGCGGAACCGAGCATGTGCCGCCGGCTGACCCGTATCATTGTCTATGGGATTCCGAAGGACGATGCGAATCCTGCGGACTCAAATGCGCCCGCTATATCGAATATGTCATGGAGCGGGAGGGCGATGTGGCTGCGGTGATTGCGGAACCGATACGCTGTACCCGGATCAATCCGCCGCCCCACGGATACTGGCAGGCAGTCCGCCAAGCCTGCGACCGGCACGGCGCTTTGCTGATCTTCGATGAAACCGCAGTCTGTCTGGGACGAACCGGACGCATGTTCGCATGTCAGCATTATGATGTGATCCCGGACATCCTGATTCTGGGAAAAGGCTTGGGCGGCGGAATATTTCCCTTGGCTGCCATAGTGGTTCGGGAAGATCTGAATGTTGCCGGCAATATTGCGCTGGGGCATTATACCCATGAAAAAAATCCGGCTGCCTGCACCGCGGGACTGGCTACGATTCAATACATTGAAAAAAACAAGCTGGTCAGCCGCTCGGAAGAATTGGGAATTTATACAGTGGATCGTCTGAAAGCAATGATGCCTGAGCATTCTCTGATCGGTGATGTCCGGGGAC
>CAZMDM010000408.1:0-6426 GCA_964564775.1 uncultured Desulfonema sp.
TTGGACGGTATCGAACGTCCGAGGCCGATCAAAGAACACAGCCCGGATACCGAAGTGATCATGATCAGCGGAGACGGCGATATTGCGGTTGCGATTCAGAGCCTCAAATACGAAGCTGCGGATTTTATTTTGAAACCTGTCAGCAATGATGCGTTGGAAGTAACGCTGAAACGGGTACATGAAAAAATTTCCATGCGCCGGAAGCTGAAAGAATACACGGAAAATCTCGAACAGTTGGTCAGAGAAAAATCCGAAAAACTTGTGGAAACCGAGCGGGTGGCAGCCCGGAGATATCAGCAGTTGGCAGCCAGGTATCAGCAGTTGTTCGATGAAGTGCCGTGCTATATTTCGGTGATTGACAAAGATTTGAAACTGACCGCGGTGAACAGACGATTCAAGGAAGATTTCGGAGACAATATCGGTTCATGCTGTTTCGAGGTGTATAAAGACCGGCACGCGCAATGTCCCAATTGCCCGGTGCTTCAGACCTTTGAAGACGGCGAATCCCATTATTCCGAAGCAGTGGTTACCTCACTGAACAAAGAGCAGCATAATCTGCTGATCTGGACCGCGCCGATTTACGATTCATCGGGACAGATCACACAGGTCATGGAAATGGCAACCGATGTAACTCAGGTCAGAAAATTGCAGAATCATCTGTCTTCTCTGGGACTTTTGCTTGGCTCCGTATCTCACGGCATCAAGGGATTGTTGACCGGATTGGACGGAGGCATGTATCTGCTCAACGCGGGGTTTGCCAAAGAAAATGAGACACAGATCAGAGAAGGCTGGGAAACCGTCAAACTGATTGTCAGCCGTATTCGCAAAATGGTCTTGGATATTCTGTTTTATGCCAAAGAACGGGAACTGAAATGGGAAAAGGTGGAAGTTCTCGGATTTGCCGAAGATGTGGCTGCCACTATCGAATCGAAAATGGTCGAGCAGAATATCGAATTTATACGGGAATTTGATTCATCCTTGGGAACGGTAGAACTGGACGTGGGCGTGGTTCACTCCGCGTTGATCAATATTTTGGAAAATGCCATAGATGCCTGTGCGGAAGATAAATCCGGGCGCGCTCATAAAGTTGTTTTCGGGGTAAGACAGGATGACGATGATATGATCTTCGAGATTTCGGATAACGGTATCGGCATGACTAAGGAAACCAAAGAAAAGCTGTTCACATTGTTTTTTTCATCCAAAGGGCAGAAAGGCACGGGACTGGGCTTGTTTATCTGCGATAAGATCATCCGTCAGCACGGCGGTAAAATTATCGTGGATTCGGAAGCGGGAGCGGGAAGCAGATTCACTATCAAAATCCCGAGAATATTTTCATAACCTTATCAAGCGTATAGCGAAGATCAATGAAAAAATTGAATGAGTTGGGATGGAGCGATTGGTTCGAGCAAAGGGCAGAATGCAAGCCGACAGATACAGTTGCCCGCGTTGCGGCTGCGGATCGTGAGCATCTGTTGCTTGCGGATCAGACAGGTTTTTTCAGAGCAAAGCTTGCCGGCAGCTATCTGCATCGCCATCACCTGTCCCATGAACTGCCGTGCGTGGGCGATTGGGTGTGCGTAGAAAAGCAGCCGGGAGACGACTTCGGGGTGATCCGCGCTCGGATAGAGCGAAAAACCTCACTGTGCAGAAAATCAGCAGGAAATGCCATCGAGTATCAGATGATCGCCGCGAATCTTGACTACGTGGTTATTGTTCAGTCATGCTACTCGGATTTCAATCTGAAGCGCCTGGAACGCTATCTCGTAATGGTAACGGATGGCGGATCTGAGCCGTATATTCTGCTTAGCAAGACAGACTTGGTAGATGCTGCTGTTGTGGCTGAACAGGTCGCGGAAATACGTTCTGCTGGGATCAGCGCACCGATAATAACCTTGAGCAACGTAACTCGGGAGGGCGTGGATGATTTCAAGCGGCTGCTGCTACCCGGAAAAACATATTGCTTTGTCGGATCGTCAGGGGTCGGCAAAAGCACGCTGATCAATCGTCTGATCGGCAGTGAAATATTGGAAACCAACACTGTCAGCGTAACAGGCGAAGGGCGGCATACAACTGTCCGGCGTGAGTTGATCCGTCTTGACGGAGGCGCGCTGGTGATCGATAATCCAGGAATGCGTGAATTCGGCATTGTCGGAGCAGAACACGGCATAGAGAGCAGTTATTCCGATATCTCTGCCATCTCATCCGAATGCCGTTATCGGGATTGCAGTCATATGAACGAGCCGGGCTGTGCTGTGCTTGAGGCAGTGCATTCCGGCAAAATCAGCCATGCTCACTTTGAAAACTACCTGAAACTCAGGCAAGAATCCGAATTTCATCAGATGTCTTATGCTGAAAAAAGAAAGAAGGATCGGGACTTTGGCAGATACATCAAGTTGGCAAAACAACGATTGAAAAGATGATATGAGCATGAGTTACTCAATTGAAAAACTGAGTTGAAAAATGTTATGTTATTTTTTATGAATAAGCTGAAATATAGTAAATATGACTATATCGACTTTCTGACAGCAACGACAAGGGTTTTTCCTATACAAAATAGGAATTTTATTGTAGAAATATTGTCCATGATCTCTGATTACGGCATACAGGCTTGATATTATATCGGATATATGCTGAAATTTCTTGAAAGGGGATTGTACATCACGGTATACAGCTGCGGTGTGTCGATACCCGAAACACACCGCAAGCCCGACTTACATCACCAACTCCATATTAATATCCGTAGCATCCCGATCCTTGCGATCCATCAGCGCATCCAGAATTTTTTCCAGAAGCCGGATGCCGCCTTTGTATCCCATAAAGGAAAAATAGCTGTGTCCGATGCGGTCGAGAATCGGAAATCCGTATCTGAGCAGCGGAATATCCTCATCTTTGGCAATATATTTCATGTAGGTATTGCCGATCAGCAGATCCACAGGCTCGTTTTTGATCCACTGATGCAGGGTGAACATATCGCCTGGAATCTTGATTTTCACCTCATGCGGCACATCTTTGACCGCTTCCTGAAGCGATTTCTCGAATTTTTTGCCTGCCGGAGTGCCGCTGACCATATACACCGGATACATATCAATCGAAACCAGAAATTTTGCCATTGCCAGAAGCTGATCCGGGTCTCCGGCAATTGCCACTTTTTTGCCGTAAAAATACTGGTGCATATCGGAAATCACATCCACCATCTGACCCCGCTCGATGTTGAGCGAATCCGGCACATTGACCCCCGCGATATGCCGGAGCATATCCACGAACATATCTGTTCCGTGCAGACCGAGAGGCAGATCCAGAATTTCGCAGTGAACCTTGCATTTGGCATCCAGCGCCCGTGCCGCGGCTCCCGATGCCAGTCTTCCGAGAGCAACCGTTCCGATGCTCGATCCAGCTCTGACCAATTCGGGAATGGTTACGCCGCCTTCCGGGTACATGCGGTATTTGCCGGTCAGAGGCGTATTCAGCACCCGCGAAGTATCCGGGAACATGATGGTTTTGATGCCGAGTTCTGTGGCAATCCGCCGGATTTCTTCCATATCCGAAGGTTCCACATAACCGGGAACAATATTGACCGTCTTGGTTTTATGCCCGTTGGATTCGGCAAAATAATCCACCATTGCCTTGGTCATATTGGAAAATCCGGTTACATGCGACCCGACATAACTGGGCGTATTCGCATGAATCACATATTTTCCCGCGGGAATTTTGCCTTCTGCCTTTGCCTTATTGATAATCTGCGGAATATCGTCTCCGATGGTTTCCGATAAGCAGGTCGTATGAACCGCAATCACATCCGGGTGATAGACCGCAAAAATATTGTCAATTGCCTGAAGCAGGTTTGCCTGTCCGCCGAATACGGACGCACCTTCGGTAAATGCACTGGTTCCTGCCATGACCGGCTCTTTATAATGACGGGTCAGGGTGCTGCGATGATAGGCATAACAGCCCTGAGACCCGTGACTGTGAGGAAGACAGCCGTGAATTCCCAAAGACGCATACATGGCACCGATCGGCTGACAGGTCTTTGCCGGATTCACCGTGAGCGCGCTGCGTTCCTTAATTTCTTTTGTGGTATGTCTCAATAACATGTTTTTACTCCGTAACAATGTCAGCCGAGCGATAAATCGCCCGGATAGAAACTGAAGCGGGCTAAAGCCAGCTATTTAGCCTGCCTTATAAGCAGGCTTGAGCTTCTAGCCCTGAAATTTATTTCGGGGCGTTGGAACGTATTTCCTAATCCCACGCATACGTTGCCATGAGTTCCGGGTTTTTCTGCCAAGGCGCCTTCAGATAGCTCCAGACTTTGGAGTTGACCATCCGGTCAATTTCTTTGTAAAAATTGATCGCGCCTTTGAACCCTGCATAAGGTCCGCCGTAATCGTAGCTGTGAAGCTGTTTCATGGGAATACCGTGCTTCTGAATCGAATATTTTTCCTTGATTCCCGCACAGAAAATATCTGGTTTATACAAATCAATGAGTCTGTCGGTTTCATACTGGCTGATGTCATCAATAATCAGCGCGCCGTCCTGCATATCCGGCATCATGCCTTCGTAATCGCTGAAAGAAATACCTGCCTTTCTCAAAGCTTCCATTTCCTCCGGCGATTTGCGCGGATTGTATTTTTCAGGATCAGGATGAACTTCAAGTTCTTCGATGTTGCGGCTGTCTGCATCCACTTTGATGCTCGGCAATACTTTGCGCCCTTCGTAATCGTCCCGATGCCCGAATTCATATCCGGCAGACAGGGTTTTCATGCCCAATTCTCTGAAAAGCTCCTGATAATGATGCGCTCTCGAACCTCCCACAAACAGCATGGCGCGTTTGCCCTGAGTTCTGGGGCGGATTTCCGCACAGGCTTTTTCAACTGCGGGAAGCTCTTCGGCAATCACGGCTTCCACTTTGTCAATGAGCTTCTGATCCCCGAAATACGCGGCGATTTTTCGCAATGATTTTGCCGTAGCATTGGCGCCGATAAAATTGACCTTGATCCACGGAAGCCCGTATTTTTTCTCCATCATTTCTGCCACATAGTTGATCGAACGATGGCACATGATGAGGTTTAAATCCGCGGTATGGGCATTGGCAAAACCGTCTATCGAGGAATTGCCGCTAAAGGTCGAAATCAGCGTAAAGCCGCATTTTTCAAATATCCGCTCGATTTCAAACGCATCACCGCCGATATTGTATTCACCCAGAAGATTGATCTTGAACTCGCCTTCATGAACCGTATCATCTGTTCCCACAACATGCGTGAAAATACCGTTGTTGGCAATGTGATGTCCGGCAGACTGACTCACGCCTTTATATCCTTCGCAACTGAAGCCGAATACATTGATGCCGAGCTTTTCCTTCATTTCCCGGCAGACCGAGTGAACATCATCTCCGATCAGCCCCACAGGACAGGTGGCAAATACCGCAATGGCTTTGGGCTTGAAATTGTCATACGCTTCCTGAATCGCCTGTTTCAGCTTTTTTTCGCCGCCGAAAATAATCTGCTCATCCTGCATATCGGTCGAGAAGCAGTAGGTCATAAAATTGTCGCCGTTTTCACCCGCGTCGGTCTGATTGCGCCGGGTCAGCCAACTGTAAAATCCGCAGCCGATGGGACCATGCGTGATATTGATGATATCCCGGGTGGGACCTAAAACCACGCCTTTACAGCCCGCATAGCAGCATCCTCGCTGACCGATCAAGCCCGGCGTGGTTCGCACATTGGACTGAATTTCCGGAACCTGACAATTGTCTTTGACTTTATTGATAATAATCTGTTTGGCACGCTTTCTGGCAATCTTGGTCGGATATTTTGCCAGAAGCTCGGCTTTCACAGTTTCGGGACTGATTTCTTCAATAGCAACAGAACTCATGGGTTTCTCCTTCAGGCATCATCCAGCACATCATCGCCGGATTCGCCGGTTCTGACTCTTACGGCATCCAGACACGGTATTACGAAAATTTTGCCATCGCCGGATTTTCCGGTTTTATTGACCCGGATAATGGTTTTAACCGTTTTATCCACCAACTGATCCGGCACCACGATAATCAGAGATCGTTTGGGAATCAGGCGGCTGCTCTGACCGAGCTGGGAAATGGCTTCCTCGTATCCCTGTTCCGCGCCCTGCAACAGGTGCAGATCAACCAGCCCCTTGCCTCTGCCCAGAGCATCTCTTGCCGTAACCGAAGAAATGCCTGCCTCGGACAGAGCCTTTTTGGTTTCATTCATTTTATTGATACGGATAATCGCCATGATTTCTTTCATAATTTTACCTCTGAAATCTCACCGGCTGCGTTTTCTTTGATTCCCGAACTGATGGTATAGACCTCTTCCACCGGAATCACGAAAATTTTGCCATCGCCGAAAGCCCCTTTGGTGCCGGTTCTTGCCGCGTTGATAATGGTTTTGATCACGAAATCTTTGTCAGCAT
>CAZMDM010000409.1:0-6292 GCA_964564775.1 uncultured Desulfonema sp.
TGCCAGATAAGATCATTTCCCGAATCTTTTCCCGCGAACTGCTTGACGGACCGATGGTGCAGATGATTTTGGTTTTTGGCATGATTCCTCCTACTCGGATATTCCGAATTTCGAAAACCGGGCTTTTATCAATTTTTCAGCCTTATCGAGTTCCTGTTTGGTAAAGAATTTCATTGCAAAAAGAAACAGCGGAAAACTCAGCATCACCGCAACTTTCATCCCGATGGCTGCCCATACGGACGGCGTATGAATCATCTGGGATAACCCATATACAATTGCAGTTACGATAAACAAAGTTGCGATTCTTCCGTATTCAAATTTTACATAGTATAATCGCTGAGAAACCATCAGGGTCAAAACTGCCAGACTGAGAAAACTCATCACGGTTGCGATTGCTGCACCGATGACACCGTAGCGGCTGATGAAAAACCAGTTGAACAAAAGATTTAATCCGGCAACCACCATCTGAATATATGCCGCGTATTTCGTCTGATAGCTAAGCATGATGCCCAGACTGAAATATTGCGCAACACCGTAAAGTATATAACTCAGCACCACCAGTGCGACCACACCGGTTGCTCCCTGATATTCTTTCGGTGCCATGATGTACATGACTTCATTGATGAATACGCTGATTCCCAGTCCGGCAAACAATGCCACTGCCGAAAAATAGGTCAGCACTTTTCCGAAGGTATATTTGGCATCCTCTCTTTTGGCAATTTCGAATCTCTGGGTATTCCAAGTTCGGTAAAATGGCTCTGATATGAGAATCGAAAGAATCATCCCGAATTTATAGCCCAGAGAATATTGTCCCAACTCACTCAGATCACAGTATTTCTGTACAAAAAACCTGTCTGCATAGTGCATGATAAACAGGCAGAACGATTCGGGAACCAGCGGCATTCCAAACTTAAGCATTTCCCACAGCTTTTTCCATGACAGCGACAGCCGGATATGGCGGATCACAAACAACAGCCCCACAAAACTCATAAACTTCGTAATAATCATGCTCAGCAGCATTCCCATGACTCCCATGCGATATACCACGATAAACAGAATATTGAAGGTAAGATTGGAAATCAGCGTTGCCATAGAAAATGCCGAATATATCAGCGATTTATTCTGAGCCAGCAGATAGTTTTCAGGAATGGAGTAAATTGCCTGAAAGCCCATTGAAAGCAGAATAACCTGAAAATAACGGAAATAATCAGAATTACCGAGAATTACTCCTGAAATCGGACGGGTGAAGCATTCCAGTATGCCGACAGTCAGCAATGTTGCAATACTGACAAATATAAATGCAGTCGAAATAACCTCGTTTTGATCTTCCGAGCTTTCGTAATGATGATAGTAGCGGATGATCGCAGTTCCCAGACGAACTCCCAGAATCATCGAAATCACGTTGATGGTCAGATCGAGCAGTTCGAGAATCCCGTAGTCGCTGGGAGTCAGATATCGGGTATATACAGGAATCATTATAAATCCGATTCCTTTCTGAAGCAGATTCGAAATACCGTATATCGAAGAATGTTTTGCCAAATTTTTCAGGTCTGTAAGCATGATGTTATCCGATTTCTGATTGTTCGCTTCATATTCTCCTTCCTGCGGCATATCTGTACCGTTTGGGTTGTTTCGGAGCCCGAACTGGCTGATCTTTCGGTTCGAACACTCCCTCTTTCCAAAGTCGGATAAACGCTCCGGAAGCAGCGATGACCATAAACATATATTCGTAAAATATCTGATTGATGAATGTTGCGGTTGAACAGTAACCCAATATCGAAAGTTGAAGCATACCCGCGTAATTGTATGCTTTCATATTTTTGCTGCGAAGACTTCTGGCTTGTATATGCCTTAAATTCATAATAATCCGCAAAAACATGAATATGTATGCTCCGAGTCCCACAAATCCCATCTCTACCGACATTTTGATCCATATACAGTGGGGTTCGTAAGCTCCGTCCCCCATTTTTTCAACATATTTGTTATAATGAGCAAACCAGCACCCGGTTCCCACACCGAAAATCGGATTATCCAATGCTCCCTGCCACCCTGCCCTCATCAGAATGCTTCTGGATTTTGCAGAACCTTCGGTCTGTTCCCCGCCTACTTTGATGGTTTTCATCCGCTCTATCGCATAGGTCGGTATGAAAGGAATTGACAGAGGAATCATTACAAGAATAATTGTCAGATTCCTCCATCGTTTGGTTCCTTTTCTCAGAAAATTCATCATCAGCACAAAAATCAGCCCGAGCATCGCTCCTCTGGAATTGGATACGATAGCACATAATGCCACAAAAAATGAAACTCCGAAAACCATTATTTTGATTTTTTTGTTTTCGACAAGCAAGCCCCAATAATAACAGAACGGAAATGTCATCACAACGCCTACGGCAAAATCATTTCTGTCCGACATCTGTCCGCCGATAGCCATATTCTCGACAGACCCTCCTCCGGCGACTCCGTGAATAGCTGCCTGAACCGCCCATATTCCGATAGATACGGCAAATGTGATTGTAACAATTTTAAAATCTTTTTCAGAAGATATGGTGTTGCAGATCAGCAGTGACGGAAGAATGATTTTGAAGACCTCATTGGCTTTATCCATCGCAGGACCGGAGGTGCTGGAAGCCATGGCAGAGATAAATGCCACGATCATTATTGAAATCAGATGAAAAGAACCGATATTCCACCTGAATTTTATACTGTTCTGAGCTTTTCCCAGTAAAATTGACAATACCAGAATCCCGAAAGCAATCGGAACCATATTGGGCAGAGGAAGATAGGTGAAATTCTGGGGTCTGAACAGAGTAATCCATATATACAGCCACATTGCGCCGGCAGGCTTTCGCAATCCCCACAAAACCCCCATCATAATGAGGAGCAGTATCAGTTTTGCGCGCATGATATCAGCCTCGCTTTGTTATACTTTGACAAGCTTTATGATCCTCGAAGATATCTGATACAAAATTTGTGCTGTAATCAAAATCAGTATCAGCGATATGAAAAAATTGGCTAGCCAGTAAGGTGTCGGCGTTATGAATAAATAGCCGTGAATCAGATATATTTCCAACGTACTGCCCGATAAATAAGAAACTGCTTTTACCAAAAAATCTGGAAAAACAATATCATGCAGAGAAAGAATCATACAGATCGAAAGAAACAATATAGAAAAAAAATTGAAATATTTGGTCTTTAAGAAGAAGTTGAAATACACCGTCAGTATCGCCACCAACAGGAACAGTGCGACATTAAGGCGAATAGGCAGTCTGACCTGATTTCTGGCAAAGCAGATTCCGATGATAAATCCGCAGGAAGTTAGCCACAGCGCATGTCCGTATCGGACTCGGTAGTGAAGATAAAAAGCAATTAGAACATATCCAATTGTAAAAACATAAGAAATTTCTTTTTTTCTGTTGATGTATTCCAGCAAAGGCTAGAGCAAATAAAAAATCAGCAGCAAGGTAAAAAACCACATTCCTCCGCCATAAGGACTTGGGTTCGGGATTCTAAACCAGTTCAGAAATCCGTTCAATCCGAGAACGTTGATAATGGTTTGCCATGTCCAAATACCGTTTTCTCCTCGGATCAGAAATAAAATCAGAAGAAAAATATTGATTACCGCCAGATTGATAGCCAGTCGTTCCGCTTTTCTCAGCAGAAACAATTTTTTATCGAAATCACCGTTATATTTGAGAAATGTAAAAAACCCCGATGAGTAACTGAAAACCAGCAATCCTATGGTAACAACAACCCATATATCGAAAGACTTGGGAAAATGCCCCAGAACCACCAGCAATATGGAAAGAAATTTGGCAACCGTAAAATTCTGACTTATTTTTTTTTCTATCTGAACTGTCATATCCTATCGTTGAGGCATTTTCAGTTTTTTGTCAATACAAAAATTTTTCTGAAGATATCGGATCTGTCATTATTTTTCTATTCACAATTGACTATGCCGTACAGTCGTCTTATCTTGATGCGAATAAATCGCTTTTGAAAGGAGAGGTTGTTATGAGCCATCATCATGACCACGATGATCATCACCATCACCACGATCATCATGACCATAAGCATCACCACCACGGAGATCACCACCACCATCATGAGAGCGATGGTACCCTGTCATTCGGGCAAAAGATGGAAAAACTCCTTGAACACTGGCTGAAACACAATAGCGACCATATTGGGACTTATCGCCAGTGGGCGCAGAAAGCCAAAGAAAACGGACTCGATGATATTTCCGCACTGTTGGATGATATTGCTTCCGCTTCTCTGGCATTGAACGACAAATTCGAAGAAGCTGCCAAGCTGCTGAAAAAAATGTAACTGACTTCCAATCCGGCGGTACGAAATTCGGGAGAATATCCCAATAAGGAAAGATTGTCGGAAGAGTAAGTTTTCCTCAGCCGAAGATTGTAATTACCATAGGGGTGAATAATTATTCGCCCCTTTATTGCCTGCTATGGGAAGCACAGCCTCAGTGAGTCGATCTCAGAGTTCCATTTCATATTATTCTGTCTGCCATCTGAGAATTCGGCATGTCCACTTCCCGGTCTTTTTATCCTGTTCGCGATGAATCACCGTACTGATTTTCATCTTTACGCCGTCAAGCTCGGCTTGGGCTTCGATACGATAAAAATCGCTGGTATTGGTGATAATGCCTTTGGATACCAATGCTGACAAGCCGGGTATGTTCCTATACCAGTCAGGAATATACTGATCCGCCATCATTTCTTCCCGATACTTAAGTACATCGGCAGCCATCTCGGCATTACCACCCATTAGTGCGGTCAGCACCGGAAGTTCTGCTGTGTTGATATTGATTTTTCCTTCGAAAGTAAAATTCTTTTTTTTGACATCCGCATTCGGTGAAGGCGTTGCTCCGGTTTTTGTGCTTGTCATGCCGTAGATCGTGATATATTTGGACAACTCTTCGAATCCGCCCAGACTGTCAATAAATTCCTGCGTAATTCCTTTGATGATCAGCAATTCGCTCAGGTCGGTGAATGGTCCGTTGCGGTAATTATCCGGTTCGGTTTCTCCGGGACTTCGGCTTGCTCCGTCATCGCCGGAATCCAGAAAATCCAGAATCCGATTGAGGATGGTTTCGAATTCCGTGCGCTTTTTTTCATTTTTTCCGAGTTTCGGAGCAATCAGTCCGGTCAGAATTTCGATCTGAGCATCATTGGCTTCTCTGCCTTCGGGAAATTTGATCAGTGCATTGATTTGGAATTTTGCCAGTTCATCAGTGATATGTACCGATAACTTTCCTTTTTCAAAAGGAATTTCGGATAATGCCTCATTCAGGCTTTCGGAAATTGCCAGATCTTCCCGAATCATTACTTCTGGCGGGTCCTGTTTATGCTGTGCCAAAAGCCCCATCGCGACCTGAATGCCTCCGGCTGCCATATAGGACAAGGTGGTTCTGTCCCGATGTCCGACCGCGACCGATTCCAGAGTCATCCGTACCTCCCGGCTCAATTCCAGCCCGTAGGCAAGCAGAATCATCATGACGGCTAAGGTAATCAGCAATGCCATGCCGCGTCTGTTTTTCATGCTCATCATAAACTCAGATATACACCATCCCAAGATCAAAGAAAAGATCAAAAAAACATCCGATCCCGCGACTCGGAAAAATCCTACCCGATATATACACCGCTTTCCCTATTGCATTCCAGCCTGAAATACTTTTGAATAAGGACGATTTCCCTTTTCAAATTCGTATGAATGTGTTTATTATTCGAACAAACAACTATGTAGCGGATAGGGGAACAGTGTGCGAGACAATGAGCATAGCCTTGAAAACGCATTGAAAGAGGCTGAAATCGCCAGACAAACCGCTGAAGAGGCAAATCGCAAGCAGATGGAAAGCATTCAGTATGCCAGACTGATTCAGAACGCGCTGCTGCACGATGAAGAGGATGTCCGGCGATATATGCCCGACAGTTTTCTGATCTGGGAGCCCAGAGATATTTTAAGAGGAGATTTGTTTCATTCCGAGTTGTTCGATTACGTATTCATTGTTGTAATCATTAACTACACCAGACAAGGGTTTTCGTGTGCGCTTTTGACCAGCATTCACGCAACTCCTCTAATACGAAACGCCAAGGTTGAGATATGCCCGAGTGCTGCCCTGGCCTTGATACGTAACAATGCGATTGTTACACCTCTGCTGCTTCTGTATCAGCCTGCCGATAACCGCATGGACGGGGCCAACTGTTTTAACAGACCTTCGCGGAAGTTGCTGACCTTTGACGCAACAAGACTGCATCAGCATCAGCTTCTCCACGCC
>CAZMDM010000410.1:0-2147 GCA_964564775.1 uncultured Desulfonema sp.
TCCATCGTACCGGATAGATCATAGTCGAGCTTATTTGTTTCGGGAATATTTTCAGATGATTCGAATATATCGTCATAATGAATCACTATCGGCAATTCCAGCACGCCTTCTCCGGCTGATCTGACACGCAGGTCTTTATCAGAAATGCCTCTGATGAATTTTTTGCTGTTCAGGCGGAGATTGTAAGTAATATTTCTGATGTTCAGTCCCATCGGATTGGAATTGACAATTCTGAATCTGAATATGGCGGCAGATTCGAATAACGACATATCTCTCACTCCCGAACCTTCGAAATTAATAGCCGGTTTTCGGATAAGTTCCTGACGAAGCGATGTGCAGGATAATAAGATCAATGTGATACAAGCTGTCGAACATATTTTTTTTATATACATGTTTTCTCCCCGGATTAGAATTCAAATCCTGTTATCGGAGATATAACCCAGTTTGAGAAAATTGTCATTCAAAATCCCCTTTATTTTTGATAAGAGATATGACTCGGATCATGGAAAATTTTTATAGATACGGATAACTATCATCAGTGATTATTTTTTTCAACTGTGCACCATCTGATTATCCACATATTCCTATCAAATGTTCTTATTGATTTCCGGGCTGATCTGATGTAGATTGCGATGATTCCATCATAACGGAGAGAAATATATGTCTGTTTTCAGAAGCCTGATCATTCTGATTTTATCCATTTCACTTTACGCGCAAGATTCTTTTGCCGATAACGCCATAGATTGGCTGACAGTGCCTTATCCTCCGGTATATCTTGCCGATGGAAAAGGCTGCGGAGATATTGTATTGAAATATTTTACCGAGCATCTGCCCGAATACAGACATACTTCGCGTCAGGTGCCTCTGGTCAGAGTGGGACACGAATTCTCCGATGAAAAGCTTACCTGCGCTCCCAATTTGGCAGGATATGCGGATCGCTATGGAAATCAAGCAGTTTCGACTGCTGCTCCGGCTTATCTGATACCTCCGAGCGGCATTGTCATCCGAAAAGAAGATGCCCGGCTTTTCAATAACGGGGATCCGATTTTATTGAAAGAACTTCTGAAAAATGACAAACTCAGATGCGGGTTTCCCAGAGGAGGTATTATCGGTATTACTATTCCTGTTCTGGTTCGGGAAAATGATAAAAATGTGGATTGGATCAACGAAACAGAGCCGGATAAATTTTTCCAACTGTTGTTTGTTGATCCTAAGCGGATTGATTATTTTCCTTTACATGCATTTTCGTTCAAATATTACTATAACTATTTGAATTTAAATAATAAAGCAATATTTGTCCCTGTGATTGAAGAAAACGAGCCTATTCCGATTCGCCCATTCTGCCAGAATACCGAAGCAGGAAAAAAGGTGATCGAGCAGCTTGAAAAACTTCAGAAAACACCTGAGTTTAAAAAAGCAGTAATCGGGAACTGCCTGATAGACTATATTCCCGATAATATGCAGAGTGAGTATCGGAAAATCAACGGGTTGAAAGAATGAGGAAGCGAATATGAACAGATCCGAGTTGTTTGATTCGATCAATCTGAAAATTGACAAAACCGCTCTTTCATTAGCCGACATTTATGATGATTCGGATATGAAAGTATATTGGCTTTCCCGAACACCGCATGAGCGGTTGCAGCATATTGAAATTCTGAGGCGGATCAATTATGGAGATAAAGCTTGCGCCAGACTTCAAAGAGTTCTTGAAATTGCTCAATGTCCATGGGGTTGAATATCTGCTGATCGGCGGATATGCTGTGGGATATTACGGTTATCCCAGAGCCACCCATGATATGGACATCTGGATAGCCATTCATCCTGATAATGCCAAACGAATAGTTGCAGCATTGAAAGAATTCGGATTCGACACGCCTGATTTGTCTCCTCATTTGTTTTTACAGGATAAAAGCATTGTAAGGATGGGCGTACCGCCGATGAAAATCGAAATCGTAACAACAATTTCAGGAGTTACATTTGAAGAATGTTATTCGTATCGGGTAAGCGATACCATAGATGGCTCAGAAGTCTGTCTTATCGGACTCGATCATCTGAAAATAAATAAAAAAATCACCTTACGCAGTAATTTTATCTATCTGTATATAAACGGCTTGAAATGCGTATCTGTCCTCAGAGCGGAAAGAGCA
>CAZMDM010000411.1:0-3698 GCA_964564775.1 uncultured Desulfonema sp.
AGTGTGGTCAGATCCGAAGAAATTGAGGAAATGGCTGTTCTGACGCCCGAAGAAATTTTGCAGTATTCACCCGGCACATTTCATTGGAAACGAACCAGTATCAATGAGCCGCATCCCTTTGTTCTGATGAGAGGATTCAGAGGCTCGAACCGTAACCTCACCCTGATGGACGGCATGACCATCAATTATCCGCCATCTCTGACCACCAACTGGATGAGCGTTCCGATGATGACGGTCGAGAGAATCGAGGAAGTCAGAGGACCCTTTTCATCCCTATACGGTGGCAGTGCGATGGGCGGTGTTGTCAATTTTATCACCAAGACGCCTGAAAAACAGGAACTCCGGGCAAAGGTCAGTTACGGAACGTTTGACACGCTGATTGCTCAGGCGGCTTACGGAGACCGGTTCATGGATAAATTCAGCCTTCTGCTGTCGTATGAAGGCAGACGCACAGACGGGTATCCGAGCCGTATTGTAAAAGGCAGCAGTACTTCGGGAAAAGGCACGACACCGGTAACGGGCTGGCAGGCGACCCGTGATGTACTTGATACCAAAGATATTTATATTCTGGGCGACAGAGGCGATGAAGATAACAATGAAAACAATATCTTCGCCAAACTGAGTTTTGACATCACAGCGAAAAGCAATCTCAGTTTCAGCATCAATCATTATGAAAAAGACTTCGAATTCGGCGATTACAACACCTATCTGAGAGATGCTTATGGAAATCCGGTGGATAGCGGCAGTGTGTCATTTCTGAATCAGAAAATCGATGTTACGCCGGGAACATTTCTGATGGGAACCGGCAATACTTCCCGAAAACAGACCCGCTATATTGCCAAATATACCAATAAATTTGCAGAAGGCTCGTCTCTGGAAGTTCTGCTGGGAGCAAATGATACGCCGGAAAGTGTTTCCAATTCTCCCGGCTCATCCATCCTGACCGCAGACGGTGTGGGCAGAGTATCGGAAACCGACAGTCAGGCGTATTTTTCGGAACTGAAGCTCAACTTTCCCATAGGCAATCGGAATTTTGTCACCTCAGGCGTCAGCTATGAGCAGATGTCTTCCGAAGATGTGTATCATACCCTGTCGAACTGGAAGGACACGGACAGCAAAATCGCTTTCGAGCAGTCTGCAAAAGGGAAAACGGAAAACATCGGAATCTACATTCAGGATGAAATTTCCATATTCAGCGAACTGACCGCATACCTCGGCGCAAGATACGATCTGTATCGGGTATCGGACGGCGAGGTTGTGATTACGGATCCGGCATACATTGTTACCTCTTATGAGGCGCATACCGAATCCCAGTTCAGTCCCAAACTGTCGCTGCATTACCGTCCTTTCAGCGATACGGTGTTCCGGGGATCGGTCGGCACCTCCTTCCGGGGTCCCATGATCAGCGAGCTTTACAGAAAAACATTTCATAATCCCAATATCTGGATGCTCGGAAATCCCGAACTGGAGCCGGAAACCGCAGTGTCATGGGAGTTGGGAGTTGTGCAGAACTTTCAGAATCGTAAGACAACATTTGCTGCCACATACTTTGAAAGCTATGTGGAAAATCTGATCTATGATGTTCCTACGGCTTATGATCCTGTGGTCGGTACGGTTATCGAGCAGAAAACGCAGAACATCGGAAAAGCGGAGATCAGAGGTGTCGAAGCCGAAATCCGCCACAAATTCACCGATTATCTGTCGGGATTTGCCAATTTTACATGGACTGACGCCAAAACCAAAGAACATCCCACGAATAAGGCTGCCGAAGGAAAGCAGATCACGTTGATTCCCGAATATATGGCAAATGCGGGCTTGAATTTCTCCATGAACAATTTCGATGTCAGTCTCACGAATAAATATGTGAGCAAGATTTATTCCAGAGAAGACAATCTGGATACGGCAACCGGCGTGCCGGAAGGATATGACGAGGTATTTCAGACGGATTTCAAAGTCGGGTACAAATTCACGCAATGGACGAAAATGTCGTTCAGCATCAATGATCTGTTTGATCAGGGAGAGTATTACAATTACAAAGTGCCGGGCAGACGGGTTATGGCAAGCATGGAAATCACATTTTAGAAAGGATAATCGTAACAATGCCGAAATTCAAAGTTGTAATTGTGTCTGTCATCTTACTGCTGCTTCAGACTCCGGCATGGGCTTCCGAGCCGAGCAAGGTGCTGATGCTGGATGAAATTACCGTAGAGGGCAAAGCCATCAACGTTTCTCCGCCGCCGCCATCGGCAACCATCATCACCGGAGAAGAATTGCGGGATGAGTATTTCGAAAACACTCAGGCGATTCTGGATAAAATTCCCGGCGCGGTGGTTCGTGAATACGGACAGGGCGGTGTGGCAAGCAGTTTCGTGATGCGGGGACTTCAACTGGGACACAACACCGGTGCGGCATTTTTCGTGGATGGCGTGCCGCTCAATGAATCCACATCACACGGAGACGGATATGCGGATGTCAATTCCATTATTCCCGAAGACATCGATTATATCGAAATTATCAAGGGACCTTCTTCCGCGTTGTACGGACAGTTTGCCAGAGGCGGGGTGATCAATATCGTTACCAAACGCAAAGGCAATTTCAATCTGTACAAATTCGGCATCGGCGACTGGGATCGTCAGCGATTTGCCATGTCTGTGGGGCGAGAGGAGGACAAACTCAGCAAAGTTTTCGGTGCGGAAGTCTCCCGCAGTGAAGGCGCGACCGAGCATTCGAAATGGCTGAAAACCAATGTTGTCGGCAAAGTTTCTTATGATTTCAGCGAAGTTCTCAAAAGCTCTCTTGCTCTGAATTTCAATGCAATGGATTGGGATCATCCCGAATATCTGACACAGGCGCAGTGGGATGCCGGAGATTACTGGAGCGGCAAGCCTCTGGGCGGCGGAGAGCGGTATCGCTACGGCGGAAGCAATAACTGGACATACAGGCTTGATAAAGATTCTTTTGTCAACTTCATGGGCTATGGATATCGCAGCAATCTTACCCGTTATCGGGATCAGGATACCCGTGTGGATGAGGAATATCACGACCGGGATATTTACGGCGGAAGCGCCAGTTATGCTTGGAATACGACTTTCGGCACGATGAAAAATGCGCTGACGGTCGGTTTGGACGGACAGGTGGAACTGACCCACACCATCAATGCCCAAAATCCCAGCCGTATTGCTTCAGCCCGTGAAAAAATAACGGTTGACGGCGAATCCACGCTGAATACCTATTCGCTGTTTTTCCAGAATCAGCTTGCACCTTCCGAAGCTTGGAAAATCACTCTCGGCGGGCGCTATGACCACATGGACGGCGTGCTGCACAACAAGCTGACTGCCAAAGATGTTGATATGGAAGACTTCAATATTCTCAGTCCCAAGGCAGCATTGGAATTTATGCCTGTGCAGGGATATACGCTGTTTGCCACTTACGGAGAAGGATTTAGGCTTCCCAACGGCTTTGACAAATTCACTTATCCTGATCTGAGCGAAGAGACCTACATTCAATACGAACTGGGCATCAGACTCGGTGCGATTAAGAATCTCGATGCGACCCTGACAGGCTTTCTGATGGATGTCGAAAATGAAATCGTAACCGATATCGCGGCGAATACCAAACGCAATGAAGGAGAAACCCGGCGCAAAGGCATTGAATTGGAAGTGAAATATGCTCCGATGACCAATCTGTTTGTCAATGGC
>CAZMDM010000412.1:0-5740 GCA_964564775.1 uncultured Desulfonema sp.
ATTGCTTTTCAATAGTTCGGACAGTTTTTTTGAAATCAGTTTTTTATATTTATTCCGATATTCCAAGATGATAAGCAATCTGTAAATTCTGCGGATTCAGAGTCGCGTAGAAAGGCAGGGGAATTCAAGTATGTTGACTTCGTGCAAGCAGTTATGGTATTATATTTCAAATATTTTTCTACACACAAGGAGTTTTCCATGCCGGTAGTTATTCAGACCATGCTGCTACTTGTCCTTTCGAATGTATTTATGACATTTGCGTGGTATGCCCACCTGAAAGAACTGAATCAGAAACCGTGGATCGTTGCGGCACTTCTCAGTTGGGGAGTTGCATTGTTCGAATACATGATACAGGTTCCTGCAAACCGTATCGGATATACCAAACTGGAGATCGGACAGTTGAAGATTCTTCAGGAAGTTATCGCTCTTACAGTTTTTGTTCCCTTTGCCTTATTTTATATGAAGCAGCCTCTCGGACTCAACTATCTGTGGGCATCGCTCTGTCTTTGCGGGGCGGTGTATTTTGTTTTCTTCGGATAGCCGGCTATGAGCGTTATAAAACAATGGCTTGAAAAATTATCATTAAAACATACATCGCTTCATTATCGGCTCAATGTCGTTTTCGGCTTGTTTTTTCTGTTCCCGATCTTAGGGTTTCTATATTTCTGCGTCAAATACGACATCCTGAACGATAAAGAAATGCCTCTGTTTTTTTTGGGAATTTTGCTGTTTTCCTTTTTCGGCATTTTTACACTCAGAGTTTTATTCGATGAAATTGTGAATTTATCCAAGGCTCTTTCCGAAAAAGTGATCATACAGCCTTCGGAAGACACTTCAGGTGAAAAAAGCGAAATGGAGCGTCTGATCCGCTCGTTCAATTCTATTGAGGGACAATTCAGCAATACCTTCCGGCTGCTCGAAAAAAAAGCATCTGATATTTCGATACTAAAAGAGCTTTCGGACCTGTGCTATGTAACCTTTGATCCCGAAGAAATCATGTATGTAACCCTGGAACGGGCTTTGGCAATTACGGATTCAGAAATCGGCTCGATACTGATGTTCGAGAAACAGGACAAAAGTGCATTTGTGGTCAAAGCCAGCATCGGTCTGGGAGAGCATGTCCGTATCGGCGATAAAATTGATTTCGACACCAGCATTGCCAAGTATGCGGTGATTAACAAAACGCCGCTGGTGGTTCAGGATATTGAAAAAGACAGCCGCTTTGGCAGAAGAAACCGCCCGCAGTACGGCACCAAATCCTTTGTCTGTATGCCGATCAAAACCAGCAAAGATATTGTCGGTGTTCTGACGCTTTCCAGAAGAGATCAGATTCGCGGCTATTTTCCCGAAGATATCGAACCCCTGATTCCGTTGCTGAGCAATGCCGCATTCACTTATGAAAATCTGAAGCTTCTGCGGGACAATGAGCAGCTCGGAAAACATATTCAGACTATCGGAAAAATTTTCAAAATTCTGAGTTCGGGTCTCCGAGACAGCGAATTGATTCATACACTTCTGAATGAAATACGGACAGTTGTGAAGTTCGATCTTGCGCTGGTGTTGACACGCGATGAAAACCACCCGGATCATATCGTATTGACAGATTTTGTGGGCGATGCCGCTCATCTGATGAGAGGAAACTCGTATCGTTATGACGGTTCTGTAATTGCATCGGTATTCAAACAGCGAAGCAGCCTGATCATTTCGGATATCGCAAGCCTTGTCTGTTATACGGATAAAAAATTGCTGGCAGCTCCCGGAATACATGCGGTCATATTGTCGCCGCTATGTACAGACGGAATTGTCAAAGGGGTTCTGGTGCTTTGTTCCAATGAAGCATACTCTTTTGCTCAATCCAAAGCAATGATCGAGCGGCTGTCGAAGGTAATTTCTTTGGCAATCGAAAGAGATCTTCTCCGTTCCTCCGTGTTCAAGCGGAAACAGGAACTGGATACCATCCGCCAGATCGGACGCGCGCTTGCCTCTTCCACATTCGATCTTGAAAAAGTATTGGATTACACACTGGATATGATTCGGATTATGATGAACGCGGAAGCAGGCACTCTTTATATGACTCAGGACAATATGATTGAAAGCACCTTGTCGTTCAATATCTTGGGCAAAGCGCCACATAAATTCAGAATGAAGATGGGACAGGGGATTGCCGGATATGTGGCTGCCGGAGGAGAAGCGGTGATTATTACCGATGCCAAAGCATCTGCCCATTTTTATCCGGATATTGACAAAGAAACCGGTTTTGATACCCGATCTGTCTTATGTGTGCCGATGATTTCCCAGGGAAAAGTCATCGGAGTTCTGCAAGTCATCAATAAAATCAGCGGAGCTTTCAGCAATAACGACGAAGAACTGCTTCAATCCATTGCCTCATCGGTGAGCATTGCCATTGAAAATGCCCGCCTGTACAAAGAAACCGTGGCAATGGCGGAACATGAACGCGATATCCGGAGGATGTTTCAGAAGTTTGTTCCCGAAGAAATTGTGGATAAGATTATTTACGGAGACAATTCCGGTAAAATCGTGCTGAACGAGCTGAAAACCGTTACCTTGCTGAATATTGATATTCGAGGATTTTCAGTGATTGCCAGAAAAATTGGTCCGCAGAAAACCGTTGCCATGCTCAACAATTTTTTTTCGGCTATGGGAGGGATTGTATTCAAACATCATGGAATTATTGATAAATATCTCGGAGATGGTTTTTTAGCGGTTTTCGGCGCGCCTGTATCCGGCACACAGGATGCGGATAATGCAATATTTGCTGCTCTTGAAATGAAATCCGCAGTTGAAAGTATCAGCAGTTATTGTCTCAAAGCTTTCGGGGAAAGCGTCATAATGGGTGTCAGCATTCACACCGGTGAAACCGTTGTGGGAAACATCGGTTTTGATATGAAAATGGATTATACCGTAATCGGTGATCCGGTCAACTCTGTATTCAGGCTTCAGAACATTGCCAAAACCTTTCCCAACGGAATTCTGATCGGTGAACAAACCTGCCGCGTATCTTTATCTCACCTTCGGATTCGGGAAGTGGATGAAAATCTTGTCCGCGATCTGGAGCCGCGTCTGGGCAATTTCAAGGTATTCGAATTGTTAGGAATCGGTGATGAATAAACTATCTCCGCTTTGCCAATATGAAATCCGCCAAACCTGTCAGTTCGAGCAGATATGCCGGAATCGGAAAATAAGAACGGATTCCCTGATAATCCGACATATTCCGTCTAGAAAGTCTGTATAGATCGCAGTCCGAATGATTGCTGCCGAATACCGTTGTTACCGCATACGCATATCCCGCTTCTTTTGCCATCATAGCAATATTGGCATTGCACGCACCTCTGGGATAACAAAAGCCTAAAATTTCAGCATCCAGTCGTTCAGATAAAGCGCTTTTGGATTTCTTGATTTCGATTTCCGCATCATCAGGCGTCAGATCGGTCAGAGGAATATGAGATAGAGAATGAGAACCGATTGAAAACCCTTCTTCTATTAACTGTTTTACTTCATTCCAAATCATTAACATACGCCCGCCGTCATAGTCACCGAATGTTTTGCTCATATCTGTAAGAAATGCCAGACGTTCCGCGTTACCGAGACCGTTAAGATACTGCACGATGCTCCGGCAAAACAGCTTGAGAGGCTGCTGTGTGATGATCTGTTCATGTCCGATACTTTTCAGCCATTTCAGAAATTCGGATATATCTCGCCGAACTACATGATACAAATAATCCCACCAGTACGGATCGCCTTTGTCGATCGGATACACCGGAATAAAAAATGTTGCCGGAATACCTGCTTGTTTCAAAATATCTTTTGCCACATCGAAATTGTCTTTGTAGCCGTCATCGAAGCTGATCGCAGCAGCCCGCCCCTGAAATCCGCCGGCACGAATCTGTTTTGCCGCATCATTCAGATCAATGATTTTCATAAACTTTGCCAGCCATCGGATCAGTTTTGAAAAGGTGTTGGCAGATATTGCCATTGGCGGAATAAAATATTCTTCGCCTTCAGGCAAAACACGGTGAAATGTAAGAATCTGAAGTGAATATGTCATTGATTTCGACTTTCCTGCTGTTTTTCTACCGCACGGGCAATCAAGGCAATAAATTTTACTCCGCCATATCCGAAACTTTCATGCCGTATTTCTCCAAGATATTCCGATACTCTTCCGATTTTTTTAATTCCCGGAGGGTTTCGGAAAATGTCATGCTCAACTTCTCCAAAGATTTCGACTTTGAAAAGACAGCATACAGCTTTTGAGAATGAATCGGTTTTTCCAAAAAACGAATATCGCTGGAAACACCCATCTTTTTTGCTGCGGCAGTAAGCACTGCCAGATTTTCCGCTCCCAGATCATTTCTTCCTGCAAGTACTTTTTTTATTAGATTTTCAGCGTCTTTGACTTCATCTTTTTTCAGATAAACTGCTTTATCAAAAGCATCGCCATAACTGAATCCGCTGATAACGCCGATAGTATAATCCTTCAGGCTTTCAAAAGAGCCATCAAATTCAGCAGAACTTCCATTTTTCTTGAAGAATACGGTTTTGGAAACGCTGATATGTTCATCCGGGAAGTATAGAAATTTTTCCCGCTCAGGTGTTTTCAAGGCAGACACAAGTGCATCTGCTTCTCCGTTTTCCATCATATACAGACAACGTTTCCATGGAAATTGTTCGAATTTCGAGTGTAACCCCATCTTTCCGATCACGGCTCGGACGGTTTCGATCTCAAATCCCAAATCTTTTCCGTTTTCCTGATAGGTATAGGGTTCCCATTGCGTATAGACAACATAAATCAAGTCTTTTTCGGCATAAACCGGCAAAGAGGTAAATGCTATACAGGACACGATAATATAAAGCAGAAATGTGAAAAATTTTTTCATCGTATTATCCATTTCTTAATAGTTCGTATCACAAAAGCGACTCATCCCAAACCGCCTACCAAGCGTCTGAGGCGCTCGATTTCAGACTCTCTGATCTTCACCATCCTCGGTTTTTACAGACGGAAGCCTGATTCCGGGACGCATCGCATAAATCAGTTCATCCAGTTCTTTGCCCATCACAGTTTCTTTTTCCAAAAGCAGTTCGGTCAGTTTGTGGAGAATATCCGTGTTTTCTTTCAGAACATTCATTGCCCGCTGATATGCGGTATGAATCAGCTTTCGAATTTCTTCGTCAATTTTCCGGGCGGTTTCTTCGGAATAATCTCTGGGATGAGCCACTTCGCGCCCCAGAAAGATATGATCTTCGCCTTTGGGATAGGACAATGGTCCGAGTTCTTCGCTCATCCCCCAATTGCGAACCATTTTCTGGGCAAGCTCTGTCGCCTGTTTGATATCCTGAGCAGCACCGGTGGTAAAAATGCCGAAAATCAGCTCTTCCGCAGCCCGTCCCCCGAAGCTGACAGACAATCGGCTTTCCAACTGATCTTTGGACAAAAAATCATGTTCCTCATCCAAAAACCATGTTACGCCCGCAGCCCGTCCTCTGGGAATAATCGTGATTTTATTGACCGGATCCGTGTTGGGCAGAAATCTGGCAACCAGAGCGTGGCCGCCTTCGTGATACGCGGTATTTCGGCGATCTTCTTCCTTGATGACTTTGGATTTACGGGCAAGTCCCATATACACCTTGTCTTTGGCTTCCTCGAAATCATTCATATCCAGACGCTCTTTGTTGCGCTTGGCAGCCAGAAGAGCCGCTTCATTGACCAGATTTTCCAGATCCG
>CAZMDM010000413.1:0-2714 GCA_964564775.1 uncultured Desulfonema sp.
TCTGCAAAAGAACTTCTGGGAGCAGGATACATATATGCAGCAAAGTGGTTTCAACATGCCGAAAATATTTGGCAAATTCACAGAACTGAAAAGAACGAAAAAATTTCTTCAGAAAACTATCTGAACTGGCAGAACAAGCTGACCGCCCAGAACCTCAATGCTCCGTATCTGGTTATTTACAACGCGTCTGCCAAAGACGCGAATACAACTGTTGTCAAAAGGGAAGATTCGGAATTGGAATTTATTGTCGAGAGCAAAGGATATTATTTTGCAACTAAAAATTTGCAAGAAGCATACTATCTTACGGCAATTCTCAACTCAGCTACTCCGAACCTGATGATGAAAGATTTTCAAACCAAAGGCTTATTCGGTGCAAGAGATGTCCATAAAAAAATTCTCGATATTTACTATCCAAAATTTAACGAAAAAAACAAAATACATGTGCAGCTTGCGGAACTGAGTAAAAATGTGCATGATTCGGTGGCAAATTTTCTCAGAGACAATATTGATCCCGATCAGAATATTGAAGGCATACATCTGGGCAAACTCCGTTTGGAAATCAAATCTTATCTCAGCAATGAGATGAAAGAGATTGACACCATGGTAAAACAGATCATCGGATGATTTGCTGATCTTTCAAGCGTGCAATCTCAGGATATATCGCTTTGTAAATATTGTAATTCGGCGATTTGCGGTTGAAGAATTGGTATCGTTGGTGGGCAGAAATAAGATTCGGCATGGAATTGTCTCGGCAAGCTGACCGAAAAAAAAATATCCCCGTAAAGTTATACGAATCAGCAATGATTCGCTATTCTCACAGGACTTGATTGACAAACCCTTCGGCTATTGATATTGATATGACAGATCATCACATCAAACTGTTCAGGAGAGGCTCCGACATGAAAAAAACGATTCTTCTGGTTTTCCTGTTTTTAATATTTGGAAATTCCGATATATTTGCCTTTACCAGCGAGGAAATATACGACAGAGGCGGTAAACAGAACAGCTATCACCCCAAGAGTGCGTATTCTACGGATGGCGGCTATAACTATGAAGATTATATGGGAAAACCTCAGACTGAGATTTCTGGGACAAACCGAAACAGATCTGTCAGAGACAGAGATCCCAGCTCCTATCATTTCGAATTCGAGGCAAATCTCAACCCGTCTGTGGTGGAGGGGCGGTTGGCTGCCTTTCTTCCCCTGAATCTCAATTCTATCGGAGCGGCGGTCGGTATTTTATATGAAAAAGAAAATTTTACCATCGGACACGGCGATTTTACCATCGGCAATCGTCATAATGCAGATGTGATTATTTTCGATATCGGATTCAGAGCGCTGATGGGAAGTGCTGAAAAATCAGATAGTTTTGAAAACGGAGATGTGAAGGCGTTGGGATTTCTGGGCTCTGTTATTTACAATATCGGAGCTGAAACTCTGTATCAGTTTCCCCTCAATTTGGAGCTTGCCGGAGAACTCATGTTCGCGCCCAAGCCCCTGTGTTTCGGCGATGCAGAAGAGGCTACAGAAGTAAAAGTAACGCTTGGCTTGGATGTTTTCGGGGATGGCAGAGGATTTATCTTTATTGGCGGCAGATACATCAACCTTCAATTAAACAAAAACTCTGAAAATTGGGATGCGTCCGGCGGCTCGGTATTCGGCGGATTCAAAATCAGGTTCTGAATATGAAAACATATCGGATACAATTTGTTATTGCCATATTGCTTCTGTTGCTCAATGCCTGTGCGGTCAGTGATCTGTATGAGAAGCCGTTGAGCAGCAGCGACATCAACCGGCTTCACGGGATTCAGGACGGAATTGTCAATTGGCAGGGAATCGAAAAGATTTCTCCGGGTGAGCCTGCCGAAGTTCAGGTGGACCGAAAAATTCTTGAGGCAGTGCGCCAATTGGTTGCAACACTGAAGCCGGAATACAAGGAATATTCTTTCCGAAAGCATCGTCTGGGCTTTATGGAAATTTCCGATATCGAAGGCAAGAAAACCAGCCGTCTGCACAAATATATCTCTGAAAAAACACTGACGTTTTCGTTTTTGCAGCCGGAAATTGCCGACAATATCAATATTGTCGAGCGTTTTCTGCTGAAAGATGTGTTGGAAGAATTGAAATTTCAGAAAAATGTCAATGTGATAGATCAGAAAACCGCCAAACGGATAGGCTATATTTACGGTGTTGATCTGATCGAAACCGGTGTGATTACCGAATCTCAGGATTTTATTGATCTGAATCTGCGGATGGTGGAAACCAAGAGAGGGCGGATCGTGGCAGTCAGTTCCGTGAAAATCGAAAAAACAGAACCGATCCGTCAGTGGTTCAAAAAAGTGAGCAACGGAGACGGGTTCAATTATGAGGATTATATGAGTCAATAATCGCTGTCTGAATCAGGATTTACAGAATTAAGAAATTTACAGGATTATATTGAATTTGAATAATATCACCGCAATAAGGGACAGTATAAAAAATCCCGTGGGGACGGCACATAATAGCCCGGAAATTTATTTCCGGGAATCGTGATCGAAAGGAGAAAGCCATGTCCGATGATATTGAAAAATTACGATTCGAATTGGAAATGAGGCGGGTTTTTTCTGATATTGAGCAGATCAGAAAAGCAGGCGAATCTTATTCGGATAAAATTGATAAACTTCAGGAAGCTTTTGAAAAACTCCAAAAATCTCCTTCGGACAAAGATCAGGATGC
>CAZMDM010000414.1:0-7410 GCA_964564775.1 uncultured Desulfonema sp.
CAAACATGCCCGCGAACTCATTGTCGGCATGACCGAAGATATTCAGTTCGGTCCCGTGATTTTATTCGGACATGGCGGAATCGCTGTGGAAGTCATCGGTGATAAAGCATTGGCTTTGCCGCCGCTCAACATGCACTTGGCAGATCAGACCATCCGAAATACACGGGTATATCGGCTGCTGGAAGGATACCGGGATGTGCCTCGTGCGAATATCGGAGATGTCGCTCTGACATTGGTGAAAATTTCCCAACTGATTTGCGATATTGCAGATATTTCCGAATTGGATATCAATCCGCTGTTGGCAGATGAAGACGGTGTGATTGCATTGGATGCCCGGATCCGAGTTGCCGAATCAAAATTACCAGCAGAGCAGCGATTGGCAATCCGCCCCTATCCCAAAGAATTAGAAGAACTGTTCACCCTGCCTGATGGGCAGAAATTTCTTCTCCGCCCGATCCGCCCGGAAGATGAACCTGCGTTTGTGGATCTGTTTTCAAGCATGTCGCCGGAAGATATCCGAATGCGCTTTCTGCATTACATGAAATATATGCCTCACAGCATGGCAGCACGCCTGACTCAGATTGATTATGACCGTCAGATGACACTGATTCTGAGCGATCCTGCCGGAACTCAGGATGCCAAAATGTACGGAGCGGTACAGATCGGGTCTGATCCTGACCGGGAAAAAGCTGAATTTGCCATTATGCTCAGAGGCGATGTAACCGGCTTGGGACTGGGTCCGATGCTGATGCGGAAAATCGTGGATTATTCCAAAGCCAAAGGCATCGGAACGCTTTACGGAGAAGTTCTGTCGGAAAATCAGCCCATGCTCCAACTCAGCCGTGCATTCGGATTTACTGTGAAACACGATCCCGATGATCCGGGGGTGATGCTGGTAACGCTGAAGCTTTAGAATTAAAGAGCTGTATAATTTCAGTATTATACAGCTCAAAAGATAGTCATATTGATTTTGTAGGAAATTTTGTTTAATTTTACCTTTCAAATTCAGAAAATATCAGGATAAATCCTGATGGTAACTCGGATTAATTTAGGATTCATTTCGAATAACAGTCTGTATCATTTTTTTATAATAAGAAAAATATATATAAAAATCAAAATAATATAATTAAAAAATATTGTCGGAAAGTAAAAATATCTTGAATTTTTTTTTCATAGCATGTATGTATCCTTATGGGAAGAGTAAGAACGAATTTGTTTTTTAGCAAAAAGATTCCGAAATTCTTAATTTTTTTATGGAGTGAGGACATGGGGGGAAAAAGACAACATCTGTATCTGATCAAATCTGTTTTCAGCATTGTATTATGTTTTACGGCGTATGCCTGTACAGCAACCCATCCGTCAGCCCTTCGTCAGGCTGATATCCTATCTTCCGAAAGCCAGTTATCTGCAAATTCTTCTTCAGAGAGAAATATTTCACCATCGCAATATCCCGCCCCGACAGGAATCGCGAAATCACCGGAAACGGTCATTTCGAACTGCGTTTCCTGCGATCCGAAAAAAAATGACGAGCTGAATAAAGATAAGGATTTTGAGGCAAAAGTACAGGAAATTATTGCCTACGTTCAGAAAAAAAACACCAAGAAAACTGCCAAAGTTCAGGCATCCCCAAAGACTGCATCTGCCCGCAGCAGCAAAGCAGATGAGGACACCGAAATGGTCGGAGAAACCGCAGCAGTTTCGGAAGATACGGAGTATATTCAGGAAAGTTCGGAACTCGCCGAAAATACTTCCGAGTCTGACAACGCTGTCGGAGAAGCCGAATACTATATCCGGTATTCCAAGAAAATGGGAATCAAGCCTGACGAAGATGTGGACCAGCAGCTTTTGGATGAGATTTCCAAATGGTTCGGATCACCATATCGCATGGGCGGATGTTCCAAAGGCGGTGTGGATTGTTCTTGCTTTGTCAAAACCATTTATGAAGATGTCTATGGTATCGAACTGAAAAGAGATTCCAGAAGCATGTATCAGAGAAGCCAGCGGGTGGGAAAAAACGATCTTCAGGAAGGCGATCTGATTTACTTCAAAATTAGAGGCAGACGGATTTCGCATGTCGGGATTTATCTCGGAAACAACAAATTCGTTCATTCCAGCCGAAAACATGGTGTGGTGATTGACAGCCTGAATCATCCTTATTATCAGAAACGCTTTGTTTCCGGCGGGCGCGTCGGTGAAAATGTCGGTTTCAGAGACGGGGATCCCTCCGAAAGAAAAGCGATCAGAGAATAGCCCGATCGTAACATCGGAGTCTGTTTCCCGTGAAATCAGGAGACAGACTCTGAACGCGTCAACTGCTGCAAAAAAAATTGCCCAATCCGGGATTTTCAAAACGGCATGTCGTTCATGCTGAAAATCGCGGTCAGCATCGAAATCACAATAAATCCGACCATCAAGCCCATAACTAGAATCATGGCAGGCTCAAGCAGACTGATCAGGCGCTTAATCATGTTTCGGATGATTTTCTCATAGTTATCCGCAATTCTCAGCAGCATCTCATCCAATCGCCCGGATTCCTCGCCTACCGTAATCATCTGAACTGCAAGCGATGGAAAAAGCCCGCTTTCGTTCAGAGGCTTGGACAACCTTTCGCCTTCTTTGACCCGATCATAAACTCTGCTCATAGCACCGGAAATGATTCTATTACCGATAATATCCCTGACCAGCAGAATTGCCTGTAAAATCGGCACACCACTCTTGACCAGTGTTCCCAAAGTTCTTGAAAATCTGGCAGTTTCGATCTTTTTCACCAAATCGCCCATGATCGGCATTTTCAGTTGATACGCGTCTGTTTTCACACGTCCTGAAGGCGTATTCAGCCATTGCCGGATTGCCCAGATTCCCGCGATCACTGCGGACAGTATCAGCCACCACCAGTTTGTGATAAACTTGCTGCTTTCGATCAGAATCAGGGTGGAAAGCGGAATTGCCTGCTTCATGCCCGAAAAAATTACAGCAAACTTCGGGATCACAAAGGTCATCAGAATAACGATGGAAATCCCGCCGACCATAACCAGAAATATCGGATAAATCATTGCCGAAATAATGTAATCCTTGAGTTCCTGAGAGGATTCAAGAGAAGCCGCGAGTCGTTCCAGAACCGGCTCAAGCACGCCTCCGGCTTCTCCCGCTCGGATCATATTTACATAAAAACTTGAAAATATATCCGAATGTTTGAGCATCGCGTCCGAAAGATAGGATCCGCCCTGAACATCTTTCAAAATCTGGGAAACAATTTCTTTGAATTTTGCATTTTCCGTTGCATTGAGCAGAACCGACAAAGCTCTGTCCACCGGAAGCCCTGCACCGAGCAGTGCTGCCAAATCCTGAGTGAACATCATCACATCTTTGGCAGACACGCGCTGAAACAGGGACATGATATTTCGGGATATATGAGCCGTACTGTCCCTGCCGACTCGGACAACCCGAATCGGAATATAGCCCATATCCTGAATTTTTCCGGCAGCCTGTTTCTCATCCGAGGCATCCAGAGTGCCTTTCATTATTTTTCCTGAAATATCAGATGCTTTATATGAATATAATGACATTATAACAGCTATTCTCCTTTGACCCGGAACCTCCATAGCGCCTCCCGGTCTTTGGGCGCGGCATACTGAATCCCGATTCGGGGACCTGTACAGATTTCAGAATCGGGAAAGTTTTTGAACTCTTCGATCCGAAGTGTCCGATCCCGAGTTATATCCCATCCGTTGAAAGATTTGTCAATTGCCAGAGCTCGGGTCAACTTCGCAGGTCCGTCAGTGAGATGTTTTCCGATGTTATTTCTGAATTTTTTCATCATTTCCTGTCCTTCAATCGGATAGATTGCCCGGATCAGCACCGCGCAGGGATGATTTTCGGCTTCCGTAACCACATTGAACATATAGTGCATTCCATAGACAAAATAGATGTATGCGATGCCTGCTCTGCCGAACATCACCGAGTTTCTGGGAGTTTTGCCTTTGGACGCGTGGCAAGCAGTATCGTCTGTGCCGATATAGGCTTCTGTCTCGATAATCATGCCGGAAAGGATATTGCCATCAAGTTCACGAATCAGCAATTTGCCCAGCAACTCACGGGCAACGATCAGCGTATTCCGATTGAAAAAATCGCGGGTCAAAACAGACATAAGCGTGTTAACTCATACAAAATCAATTCTGTGCTTTGTTCCGGAACCGATAACTGGGCTATTCATCATCCGTTTCTCCGCTTTCCTCGTCAATGCGCCGCAGACCTTCCATCAGCAGCCACATGAAATTTCCCATTTCAGGAAGATTTTCTTCTTCAGGAGTCAGCCCGGGCGTGAAGCGGAAACGTCCGTCTCTTTCTTTCAGAGTATCAAAAAACGCTTCTTTTCCTTTTTTCCGGTTATACACCACATTTACCGGGTCTCCGTTTCTGAATGAAATCTTTGCGGGTCCCTGAGACAGTGTCAGCGTCAGCACCCCAGTTTTCTGGGTTGATTTCAGGGTCTGGTACAATTCCGATGGCGGCAGATCGGAGAGTTTGCCCACCATGCCGGAGGACAATTCTTCGGAACGCGCGGTATTGGACCGTGCAAGACGCCGGGTCAGCAGCCTTGCAAAATAAACCTGAAGCGATGGAATCGCATGAAAGGTGCTGCGGAATTTTTTGCCGCTGACACACAGAACCATCAGCGTTTCCGCGACTTTCACGGTCGCACCGACCGGATCTCCGCTGAGCAGACTCATCTCTCCGAACACTTCGCCTTTGCCCAAGGATGCGATCAGCATTCCGTCATCTTCCAAAACTTCCACTCTTCCCGACAGAATAATATAAAAATCTTTCGCGGGATCACCTTTTTTCAGAATAACCGTATCTTTGGACAGACGCTTCAGTTTGAAAAAGGGCAGCAACTGCTTGATCTGCTGTTCTTCAAGAGTCTGGAAAATTGAAAAATTCCGCAAAAGTTTTGCCATCTTGTCCGAATCATCCACAGCCTGAGACAAGGGCTGTGGAGGAACGGCTTTTCTGCTCTGATGCTCCAGCCGGATAAATCCCGTGCATCCTCCGCATTTGATCTGATTCAACGGAATCTTATCCACACTGCCGTATTTGATCAGAAGATTGGCAATATCTCCGGCAAGAATGCGGCATTCAGGCTTTCTGACCGGCGACCTGACAATGGCAGTCGTAATAAACTTTTTTTCCTCTTCATGCTCGATGACCAGCGCTTTGCCCGAAAGCCTGAACTCATCTCCGAGCTTGTAAAGCGGGCATTGATGATCCTCGATAATGATAAAAACAGATTCGGGAAACTTCATCTGTCAAACCTTTTCCTCATCGATTCGTCGCAGACTGTCCATAAGCAGCCAATTGAAATCCGCGATTTCGGTATATTTCGTGTCTTCTGGAGGTAATCCCTGAACAAACTTGAACCGTCCTTCCTTTTCCTTCAACACCGCCACAAACGCTTCTTTTCCTTCTTTGTTGTCATAACTCGCATGAATCATTTTTCCTTCTTTGAACAACAGTTTTGCAAATCCTTTGGGAAGGCTCAAAGTCAGAATACCGGTTTTCTGATTTGCGTTCATCATCTGGCAGAGTTCCGGCGGCTGAATATCCGAGAGTTTGCCTACAATTCCCGAAGCATATTCTTCGGAGCGGATCAGATTGATTTCCGTAAGACGCTTTGCCAGCAGCCGAGAGAAATACATCTGAAGCTGAGGGGACTTGCTGAGCAGTTTTTTGAATGTTTTCCCCTCGAAATACAAGACTTTGATCGGTTCAACCACTTTGACGGTGGCAGATACCGGCTCACCGGACAACAGACTCATTTCTCCGAATACTTCCCCGCGCTCCAGAAATGCAATGCTGATATCGTCTTTTCCGATGATTTCGACTTTACCGGAAACAATCACATATAAATTTTTTCCGATCTCGCCTTTTCGGATTACAACCTCATTTTTATCATAAGTTCTGATTCTCAGAAACGGAGTAATACTTTTGAGATGTTTGTCTTCCAGCGTCTGAAAAATGGAAAAGCCGCTTAACAGCGTTTCAATCGCGATATTGGTCTTTTCAAGCTGCTGTGTAGAAAGTTCTTCAGCAGCTCTTTTTTCTTTTTTGTATTGCAGACGGACAGAGCCGGTGCATCCGCTGCACTCCAGTTCATATTCGGGAAGACGATCTGTACTTTTGAAACGAATTAGTACTTCGGTCAGGTCTTCGATCAGAATCCGGCAGGAAGATTTTTCAAACGGCATTTTAATCACGGTGGTGCTGATAAACGTCTTTTCTTCTTTATGTTTATGTTCCAGCATCAGCGCCTTGCCGGACAAAGCAAATTTGTCTCCCAGCGCGTAAAAAGGACAGTTGTTTTCCACGATAATTTTGAACACCGCTTCAGAATATCTCATAGTTCATCCGCCACACAATAAAATTACCACTGTATTCCCAACATCAGACAATTGAGTCCGCTCCCGATTCCGAAAAACCCCACCTTATCGCCTTTGCTTAAAAATTCACGCTCTTCGGCTATTGCCGCGGTAATGGGAAGAGATACGGTTCCGATATTTCCCAGATATTGAAAGGTTGTGAAATCTTTTTCTTTGGAAATGCCGATACTTTCCAAAATCGTCTTCTGATGTGCCGATCCTACCTGATGACATACAATTTTGTCAGGCTCGGTCCATCCGCTTTCTGCTTTGAACGCGTTGTAAGTTTCGATTCCCAACGCTACTCCGTGCTGCAAAACACCGACCGAATCGGTTTTCATCAGGTAAATCCCGTCTGCTGTTCTTCCGGCTCCGGGTCCCCACAAACACAGCCGATGATGCGTTGCGGCATTTTTTGCAACCGCATGTAGTATCTGATGTCCGTGAGACGATAGCTCTCTGCTACCCAGCAATACTGCCACCGCTCCTGAGCCGCCGGTCAGGGTGGCAATGGTTTCTTTGAACAGATTCATATCTTTGGCATGAAGCAGCCGCTCAATAGTGATCTCCACGATCTCCCGCGACGATTCGCAGGAAACAAGCAATCCTGCCCTGATATACCCCAGTTCGATGGCATTGGCAACCTGAATCATTCCGTTCAGCACTCCCAGACACGCGTTGGATATATCGTAAATCTCCGTATCGCTTCCGAGTCCCAAGCCGTCCGCAACCGCACATGCCGTAGCCGGCTCCAGATTATCCCTGCATACGCCGCAGTAAATCAGCATTCCGATATCTTTTTCGGAAATATCTGAATTTGCAATTGCTTTCCGGGCAGCAGCCAATGCGCCGTCAGACATTTTATAGCCCGGATCCCAGAATCGCCGCTCGGAAATTCCGGTCAGGACTTCCAACTGTCCTTTTCTGAAATGAAGCTTGTCATATACCGGCGCAAGCCGCTGTTCCAAATCTTCAGATGTAAGTACATTCGGCG
>CAZMDM010000415.1:0-2804 GCA_964564775.1 uncultured Desulfonema sp.
AAAATAGATGGTAGAACTTTTCTACCATCAAAATACATTTTATCCTTATTGATAAAAATATCTGTTTTTAATATTTTAATATTAAAAATATGCGGTTGATCGGGAGGTAAATTATGTTTCTCGTAGCTTTCAGCAATATCAATCTTGATAACAGCGCTCAGGAATTATATCAGCAGCTGGGCGGACTCGATACTGAATATCGTGATAAAACTGCGGCTGATATGGCAAAAGCGGATAAAAAATTGGCTGAAGAAGAGGCAAAAACAGATAAATGGCGTCTTCTGATGACAGAACTGGCACATCTTCTCAGTGCCTATTTTTCCGATGTCCGATTTTCGGAAGGAATCCGAACTCAGAAAGATTATTTTGACAATCTTTTGAAAACTCTTGAAAAATTATCTGTATTTCCGGGGCATGATGGCAATATCCTGATCCGATATCGCGGTTTTCCGACCGGGACCGGAATTTCTGCGGACAGCGATTATGTGATTTCACTCGGCAATCTGGAGGTTGATGCGGCCGCAGGAGCAGCTATGCTCAATCGGATGGGAGTCAGGATGTCTCATCTTTCCGGGCGACTGAACAAAGCATTCAAGGTATTTTCGGAAAATGCGGTTTCCAGTCTTTATCTGAAGCTGCCCAAAGCCGGAATAGAATTTTTCCCTGAAAATTTGAAGGATTGTCTGAGAATCATATCCCGATATCATCGCTCATTCAAGCAAAATATGCCGATTGTGTATGAGAAAGATGGGAAAAATATCGTGCTTCCGATTATGAACGATGAAAAAGGTCATGCGGATATCAATCTTACGATTCTTGCCGGAATCAATCATATCAACGCTCAGATGATGGCGGATATAGTTCGGAAAGTTGGGAATTATCTGAATCAGAACGAGAGTTTTCCGTTTGTCAGTGTATATGATGCTGTTTTCAATATTCGAAACCTTAAGGAAAAACTGATAAAGCCGATGATAGAAGTCAATAATATCAAGAGGCTATCTTTGGATAAAAATCATACGGTGGTTTCAAAGGAAAGTGTAAAAGTAACGAGAGCCGTTACAGAACATTTCGGAGATTCTCCTCAGAATGCCGCGATGATGATTCAGACGGTCTATGGAAATGATTATCAGCAGATCAGTCCGGAAAATTTCGGAGAGCGTCTTAAGCTGGCAACTGACCTTCTGGATACAGTGAGCGGCAAAGAGGGTGATATCGAAGGAGAAATTCTCAGAAATATGGAGGAACACCTCGAAGATGTCCGGGAAGAGGTTTTTGAAGATATTGTTATCCAAAAAAATACTCTGAAAGTACGTTCAGGAGAATCCGAAACTGTTATCGGAAAAATCAATAACAAAATAAGCAGTCTGCTTAGTTTTTACAAAGGACGTGCCGAAGCCGATAAAAAACTGAAAAATATTTCTCGAAAAGCGATCCGCTTCGATGACAGAGATTATGAAATCATAGCCAAAGATTTCGATATCTCTAAAGAAAATGCAAAAGAACTGACCATGCTTCTGCAAAGTTGCTTCAACAGCGAGGGGCGTTTTCTCAGGTCTGTGTTCGAACGTCATATTCCTGAATTTGCTCGCTATGAAGATAAGGTATTCAGATTTCTGTGGCATTATCTGAAAGAAACGCCCGCCAGAAATGACCGCGTGGCATTTCTCAATTCTCTGCAATTGCTGATCGCGCGCATGAAAAAGCCGAAACACGCCATTGAGATACTGTTGAACGATATGCTCAAAACCCCTCGCAAGGTCATTTTTTCGGACAGAAACGCTCTGATTCTGTGTAACATGCTGATTCGGACTTATAACCATGAAATCAACGTGGATACAGAACTGACACCGGAAGAAGTGCTACTGGTCAGAAACGGATTGAATCTTCCGCTGATCCATGAGGTTGCCGATCTGAACCGAAAAAATAGAGAATCTCTGTTTGAAAAACTCAGAGCCATTTATTCGGAACTGATCCGTGCATTGGAAGGCGATGAGGATGCGTTTCCGCTCCGTTTTCTGCTATATCTGGAGCGGGAGATTCATATCTTTATGGCACTGGTGGGCGGCAATTCGGCAAGAGCCATTCTTCGAAGTGCCATAAAACGATACGGTAATCCCGAATCGGAAGCATATCGTCTTCAAAAAAGCAATGATTATGCGGAATTGCTGGTTCAGCATCTGACGGTCGCGATACGAGGACTCGAACGGGTGGGAGATACTCAGGATTTGAAGCTGCTCGAGGATGTCAGACACAATCTGAAACGGTTTTCGGCGTTTTCTAGGCAGACCCGCTATGTCAGCAAACTGAATCGCCTGACAGAATGGGTGAATAAGGCTGAAAAACATATTCACGCGGGTATCTGGCAGGAATTTGCCCAAGCAGCATAAAGTTATCCTCTGACAGCCGTAACAATGGTATCGACGACTTTGGTAACCCGTTCCACAACAATATCGAATTTGGTAACAGGAATCGAATTCTGAAGCTGAAATTTCATAAAAAAATCCACTCTACCGAGATCATCCGGGATATGATAAAAAAATGCCCTGATTTTGCCGTCACTGGCAAGCTTTTCCATCTGATGGATAAATTCTTGCTGCTTTTTGAGATTGCGCTCCGTAAGTTCCTTCGAACTGCTCACAATCGGAGACGGATACAGAAATATCAGTTGTCCTTCGGGATTTTTGCCGAATTCTGTCAGAGCATCTGTTGGAAACGGATATCGTGTGGGACAATCACGGTCTCCATTGATGAGATCCGAACTAAGGATAATTCTTCCGGCCGGTCTTTCTTTGTTTAATTTTTAG
>CAZMDM010000416.1:0-2703 GCA_964564775.1 uncultured Desulfonema sp.
CCCGGACGGCAGAATGCTTGACATTGGCGGGTTTGTGAAACTCGTGGAAAAACATGCTCATCAGGAACCCGAAGCCATGAAAGATATGATTATGGCGGATGTGATAACATGGTGCGATAATCAGCGCGCGGATGATATGACGCTCATGATTATCAGGATGAAAGATAAACGGATATGATCGGAGGGAAAAATTATGAAAAAAGCATTATGTCTGACAGTCATGTTCATTTTGGTATGCTGGAATGCAGCTTTCGGTGAACAACCGAAAATCATTATGGATTACTATCCGCCGTTCAGCTATGAGGAAAACGGCGAAATTAAAGGAATCAGTACCGAAGTTGTCCGTGCGGTTCTCAAAGAGGCAGGGATAGACACCGCTATCAAACAATATCCATTTGCCAGAGCGTATCAGATGTCACAGCAGGAGGAAAATGTGTTCGAGTACTGCGTTGTCAGAACGCCGGAACGGGAGAAGCTTTTCCAATGGGTCGGTGTTGTGGGTCCCGCAATACAGGCTCTTTTTGCATTGAAAGACAGAGATATTCGGATTGAAAAACTCGAAGATTTGAGCCGATACACTGTCGGAACAGTACTTGAAGATGTGGTGGATCAGTATCTCCGCAAGTATGAACAGAAACTGGGACTTAAGCTCGACCGGGTTGCGGATTATGAACTGGACATGAATAAATTGTTCATGAAAAGATTCGATATCGCGGGCATGAATCAACTGGTGGGATTGTATCTGGCAAAAAAGCTGGGGTATTCCGAAATGGATATCAAAGTGGTATATACGATTGATGACTTGCGCGGGGAATATTATCTGGTAACCGGTCTGAAAACACCCGCTGAAACTGTCAAGAAACTGAGTGCTGCATTTGAAACGGTTCATAAAAACGGGACATATCGGAAAATTCTGGATGAGTATTTTTCAAAATAAGCTGCGAATGCCCGATGAGCGATATGGCTGACCGGATATTCGCAGATGCGATGCGGTCAGCTTATCATTTCAACGCAAAGGAAGAGAAAAATGGCATTACATACATATCGTTTTTCCGGTATTCAGGCACGGATGAGCATATTGCTGATTGTTACGACCACGCTTATTTTTGGCGGATTTATGGCGATTTATTATCATACGACCCGATCTGACATGAATTCCGAAATCAACATATCCGCAGAGTTTTTTGCAAATCACCTCTCGGCAAGTCTGGTAAAACCCTTGTGGGATACTGATGCGAAGACCATCGAAGGTATTATCGTAGCCACAATGGATGAAAAACAGATATATGCCATTTGGGTCAGAGATAATCTGGGCACAAGCTACGGCAAAATCAGAGATGAGAACTGGAAAAGTATTGGCATCAGCCAAATATCATTCCCTGACTGGTGCATTGTAAAGCAGAAAGAAATTATCAGAGATAATGAAAAACTGGGAATCGTTGAAATATGTATGAGTCCGAAATACATGCAGAAAAAGTTGAATAATGCGATGCTGAAGATGCTGATGACTCTTGCTGTGCTGGATACGCTGCTGTTTCTGATCCTTTTTTTCAGCATCCGAAAAATTGTCATTTCTCCGATACGGGTGATCGCATCTTATCTCAGAGAAATTGCAGTGGGCAATATGCCTGAAAAAATAAGCGAACACTACAAAGGGGAATTCGATGAAATCAGAAAAAGCCTGAATACACTGATCGAAGCGACCAAGCAGACCATCCTCGCTGCCGAAGGGATTGCCGCAGGAAATCTGGCGGTCGAGATCACCGAGCGCTCGGAACATGACCGGATGATGCAGGCATTGAATCGGATGATCCGGCGCCTGAACGATATTATGAATGAGACCGACATTATGATTCAGGCAGTCGGAAAAGGCAGGCTGGATATTCAGGGGAATGCAGAATCTTTTCAGGGCGGATGGTACGATCTGGTTACCGGAGTGAATCATCTGATTGCCGGACTGAGCAGCGCAGTCGCAACCGCAGCATCCCTCAGCCATGAAATGGAGCTTGCCAGAAGAATCCAGACTTCTTTACTGCCCACCTGTACGGTCAATCTTCACCCGGATTTGGACATTGCAGCGTCCATGCTCCCGGCAGAGCAGGTTGGCGGAGATTTTTATGATATTGCTCTTGACAGATCCGCTAATCTCTGGATTGCTATTGGAGATGTGTCCGGTCACGGCGTTACTCCCGGACTGATCATGATGATGGCGCAGACGGTTCACACCACCGTAACCACGAATATCGACTGCGATGCGCGCGATCTTGTCGTCATGGTCAACGAAATCCTGTACAAAAATGTCCGTGAACGCCTGAACGAGAACCACTTCATGACATTCACCGCATTGAAATATCTCGGAGAAGGAAGATTTCAGCACGCGGGCGCGCATCTGTCCATGATCGTTTTCCGTCAGAAAACCGGAGACTGCGAGTTTATCAGAACCAACGGCATCTATTTGAATTTCAAAAAAAATATTTCCCGCACAACAAAAAACAGCGAGTTTCATCTTGATCCGGGCGATATTCTCATTCTTTATACGGACGGACTGACAGAGGCGCATACCCCGGACGGCAGAATGCTTGACATTGGCGGGTTTGTGAAACTCGTGGAAAAACATGCTCATCAGGAACCCGAAGCCATGAAAGATATGATTATGGCGGATGTGATAACATGGTGCGATAATCAGCGCGCGGATGATATGAC
>CAZMDM010000417.1:0-8844 GCA_964564775.1 uncultured Desulfonema sp.
GTATAAACCCGGCATGGCATATAATGAAATGCTGATGCTCGCGATGAAACGCGAAGAAAAAGCAAGGAAACTGTATAATGAGTTGCTGACGCAGGCGGAAACCGATGACGGCAAAAAGCTGTTCAAGGGTCTGTGTCAGGAAGAAGCCAAACATAAGCAGACACTTGAAAAAATGTACGATGATTACATGGCGAAGATGGGCGACTGATGCTATGAAACGAGTGATGATTATCGTAAGCATTCTGTGTCTGATACTTGTGTCCGAAAGCTTTGCAAAAGAAATCGGCGGTGTGAATCTGCCGGATACGCTGACCGCAGGCAAAGATCAGTTGGTGCTGAACGGCGCGGGTCTTCGCAAAAAGTTTGTGGTAAAGGTCTATGCCGGAGCCTTGTATCTGCTGCAAAAAAGCAATGACGTTGCAAAGATTGTCTCTGCCGATGAACCGATGGCGATTCGGATGCACTTTATCCATGACAGTGTTGCGCCGGATAAACTGATTGCCGCGTGGAATGAGGGCTTTGCCAAAACAAATACATCAGCCATCAAAGCGCAGATTGACAAATTCAATGCTTTTTTCAAACAGGATGCCAAAAAAGGGGATATTTACGATTTGGTGTATCTGCCCGGACAAGGGGTGAGTTTCTCAATCAACAGCAAGATGATCGGAACAATTGAAGGGCTTGAATTTAAAAAGGCTCTGTTCGGAATATGGCTGACCGATCCTCCGGCTGATAAAGATTTGAAAGCCGGAATGCTCGGAAAGTAGTGATGGATTAAAACAGGCAGCGCGGAAATTCCCGTTGCCTGTTTTGCTTATAGGCTGATATCGAATCCGAATACCTAAATAGAAGTCCTGTAAGGACGGCACATCATAGCCCGGAAATTCTTTTCCGGTTTTATTGAGATTTCAGAAAGGAACCCATACAGACCGTGAAAACAATTATCGTGATTCTGATAAGTCTTTTTTATACGGGTTCAGCATTTGCCGAAGTCCGAAATGTGCCGATAGGAACAAGTTCGTCTCCTTCCTCAGCAGAACTCAGACTCGATCTGATTGCCCGATTTCAAAGCTATAATGCCTCGCCGAAAAACCATAATGATTTTTATGATCCTGCGATTGATTCTCCCAAATCCGCTCTGATTCTCCGCAAAAGATCGGAAAACAAGTTATATGTCAATTCTCTGGAAGGCTGTCTGACGCGGATATATGATCTGAATACCTATAAAAAAATAGGAGTTATCCGGCATGAATTTGATGAAAGCAATGCAAACCTATTTCTGGAAACCCAGTTCCATGATTATCACTTCAGAACTCGTCAGCGCAGTGTGAATATCTTCAAGGGCAAACCGGTTGAAATGTGTCTGTCGCATAACGGCAAATATCTTTGGATTCCCTATTATCGGCGCCATTATGATCTCAACGCGATTGATCCGTCCGCGCTTGCCATTGTCAATACGGAGACAGATACCATCGTCAGAGTGATGCCTACCGCGCCGCTGCCCAAAATGATCGCTTGTTCTCCTGATAATAAATACATTGCGGTAAGCAACTGGGGGGATAATACGGTTCATCTGATTGCGATTGACAGCGATAATCCGTCCGATTTCAGATATGTGAAGCATTTCGAAGTGGAGCATCGGCTGACAATTCCCGATACCGATAAAGAATTGGACCGAGATCATTACTGCGGATATTGTCTGAGAGCCACGATATTCACGCCGGACAGCAAATATCTTCTGGTCGGAAGAATGGGCGGCGGCGGAATCGCGTTTTTTGATATCGGAGAAATGTCGTATATGGGAACCGTATTCGGAATGAAAGAAAATTTAAGACATCTGATGATCAACGGCAATACGCTGTATCTGAGTTCCAATAAAACCGGCTATGTTCAGAAAACAGACCTGAACGCTCTGACAGCTCATGCCTTGAGAAATAAATACCGCAACAGTTTTTATTCGGATTGGCAAAGCTGTTTTTCAGGCATAGGAGCAAGAACGATTGTCAGCGATTCATCGGGCAAATATCTGTTTGCCACAGCACATATCGAAAGCAAAATTACCGTTATCCGAACCGATACCATGAAAGTGATTGCCCGAGTCGCGGCAGATTCGTATCCTGTCGGCATGGCAATCAGCCCGGACAATGATCTGCTGATTGTTACCTCTCAGGGCAGAGAGGACGGCGGCGGAAATTCGGTGATGATATTCAAGATAAGCTATCAAAAGTAATAGGGAGTTACGCAGCTGAAAAATTAACCTTTCAACTAATTGCCTTCATCTCAGCAATATCTTTTGCGTTCCTGATAGATATCTTGGAGACAACTTGATGCGATTCCTAACAGATGGAAAAATCGGAATGAGCCTGAAGAATCCTGAGACAGGAGAAAGGTATGAAAATCAGGCTTGCCTGATAGGGAGAAAATCTGTATCATTACAGGAATGAAATTGCGAAACACCGGGAGAATTTCTGACGTTGTTGTTGCGGTTTTTCGGTCGAAACGGAAAGGAGCATTATGAAACTTCAGGAAAAAATCAGAAAAGATCTGAGCGAATCCATGAAAGCCAAAGACGAAGAGAAAAAATCCGCTCTTCGGGTGATTCTCGGTGAAATGAGCCGCTTGGAATCCAAAGAGCTTTCAGATGACGATGTGATTAGGGTTCTGAAAAAGCTTGTCAAATCTGAAAAAGAAGTGCTGGAGAAAAAAGGCGATCCATCCTCTGCTTATCTTGAGATCATCGAAAGCTATCTGCCCAAGTTGGCTTCCGAAGACGATATCCGAAAATGGATTGCTGAAAATATAGATTTTTCCAAATTCAAAACCAAAATGCAGGCAATGGGACCGATTATGAAACATTTCGGTTCTCTGGCAGACGGAGATACGGTGAAAAGCATTTTATCAAAGCTTTAATCCGAATATGATAGTAAAGTTATTTAAAAATCCGATTACTCGGAAACGGCTTTCCCGCTTCAGAGAAGTTCGCAGAGCCTATTATTCTCTATGGATACTGATGATTCTGTATGCTGTCAGTCTCTGTTCGGAACTGATCTGCAATGATCAGCCTCTATATCTGCGATGTAATGGTGAATCTTATTTTCCAGTATTCCGATTTTATCCCGAAGATGCGTTTCTGCATAACGGCAGAAAAACTCGACCCGATTATAAGAAAATCAGACAGGATATCCGATTTACCGGAAATCCTGACAATATGATGCTTTTTCCGATCATTCCGTACAGTCCTTATGAAAGCATTGAGCCGTCCGCGTTGGAAGTTTCAGATGAGATTATTGTGAAATTATCGCCTGTTCCCGCGATTGGCAAAGCAGATATTGACAAAGACCTTCGGATTGTCAGAGCTGTGTCGTTGGGAGTACTGATCGGAAAAAATGACCAGGAACTGACAGGACTTTCTCTGAAAGACTTTGTGCATATTCCCGAATCTCTGCATACCGCAATTCAGCTTAGATTCGACAATCAGGAGGCGCCTTCTGTTGCTGTCAATGAGAAACTTTCCGGCAAATCTATTGAGATGTCGCTTTCCGAATATTTTCCGCGAAGCGATACTCCGAAAACCGTGCGGCTGACATTGACGCTCAAAGACGAGGAAAAACAGACTCGGCTTAAACTGATTTTCGATTCGCATGGAAATCTTGTCAGAGACAGCCATGCGATATGGCAGGATTTGGCGGATAAAGAAACGATAATCGGCAATGTCAGAAAGCGTTCGGTCAGCCCGGTGGACAGCATCATGATTGGGATTCGGAAAACGCTTTATCATGCCGAATTTATCAAAGAAGATGTGCGGTTTCCCTTCAAGCCAGTAAAAGGGCATTTCATGGGCATCGATGATTCGGGCAGAGATGTGTTTGCCCGCATTCTTTACGGACTCAGGACATCCATGAGCTTCGGGCTGGTGCTGGTGATCTGCTCCATGGGACTGGGTATTATCGCAGGCGCGATTCAGGGCTATTACGGCGGCATTATCGATATGACCGCACAGAGGCTTATCGAAATCTGGAGCGCGCTGCCGTTTCTGTACATTATGATTCTCATGGGATCGGTATATGGGCGGAGCTTTTCGCTGTTGTTATTCTGCTACGGTATTTTCAACTGGATCGGTATTTCATACTACATCCGTGCCGAATTTTTGCGTCTTCGCAGACAACCCTTTGTGGAAGCTGCCCGGTGTATGGGACTTTCATCTGCCAAAATCATTTTCCGGCATATTCTGCCCAATGCGCTGGTTCCGGTCATTACATTTTTTCCTTTTTCGCTGGTCGGAGCTATCGGCTCTTTGGCAGCCCTGGATTATCTGGGATTCGGACTGCCCGCTCCCACACCCAGTTGGGGAGAATTGCTGTTTCAGGCGCAACAGTATCGCTGGGCATGGTGGCTGATTCTGTATCCGTCATTGGCATTGTTCGTTGTCATGCTGCTCGGCGTGTTTGTCGGAGACGGCATTCGGAATGCCTATGATCCCAAGAGATATACGAGGCTGGAATGAATGATTTCCCATTTGCCATATCTGCAAAAATCATTTAAATTGAAGCTATTTTTTTTGACGCTAATCTCTTTTTCATAAAAAATGAGAGTCCATAATGCCACACCGACTTGAAATTACATTGAAACCCGACTTGACCGATGCCGAAGGCGAAGCGATTCGCCGCAAAGCCAAGGATTATTTCAACATTGCGCTGGACAGCGTCCGCACGGTTCATATCCTGACCATTGACGCTGATCTTTCGGCAGAACAACTGACAACCCTTCAACACGAAATCTTTACCAATCCGGTAACGCAGATATCATCGTTTGCGCCGCTGGAGTTAGATTTCGACCATATTTTGTGGGTGGGATTCCGCCCCGGCGTGAAAGACAACCCCGGCGCAACCGCAGTCGAGGCTATCGAAGATTTGCTGAAAATCCGGTTCAGAGCAGGCGAGGCGATTTATACCTCGAAACGCTATGCGCTCAAAGGCGCGATTTCCCGTGAATCCGCGGATAAAATCGCTTCCGAACTGCTTGCCAATGACATTATTCAGCAATGGAAACGCTTTTCCAAATCCGATTGGAATCCGAATACCGGCATCGGCTTTATCATTCCCAAAGTCATGCTGAATCACGAGCCGACCGTAACCACGATTTCCATTGACAGCGATGAAAGTCTGAAAAAAATCAGCGATGTTCGCAATCTTGCTCTGAATCCCAACGATATTCCCACAATTCGGGCGTATTTTTTGGATAAACAGGTTCTTAAGGAACGGGAATCTGTCGGATTATCCGAGCCGACCGATATCGAGCTTGAATATATTTCTCAGGGGCGCAGCGATCATTGCAATCACAATACGTTTCGCGGCTTGTTCCGATATAACGGTGAAATCGTCAACAATCTTTTCAAAACCTGCATTGAAGCCCCAACTCTTGAACTTCAGGCAAAAAAGGACTGGGTTGTCTCTGTGTTGTGGGATAATGCGGGCGCGGGGCGATTCGATGAAAATCACTACTATGTCATCACCGGAGAAACTCATAATTCGCCATCCAACATGGAGGCTTATGGCGGTGCGATTACCGGCATTGTCGGGGTATATCGTGATCCGCTCGGTACCGGCAAAGGCTCGAAGCTGCTCATGGGCAGTTACGGATTCTGTGTCGGACACCGGGATTACGCGGGCGATCTCAAGCCCAAACTTCATCCCCGAAGATTGCTGGACGGCGTGATCGAAGGCGTGCGAGATGGCGGCAATAAAAGCGGTATTCCCACGACATTCGGGCAAGTCCTGTTCCATGACGGTTACATGGGCAAATGTCTGGTGTTTGTAACGGCTGTCGGCATCATGCCCGCGAAAATTCACAATGAACCGGCGGAGATCAAGAAAACATCCTCCGGCGATCTGGTGATGATGTGCGGCGGGCGGGTCGGCAAAGACGGCATTCACGGCGTAACCGCGTCTTCGGAAGTGTTTTCCGAGCATACGCCTGCGGGTCATGTGCAGATCGGAGACCCTTATACCCAGAAAAAAATGCACGATTTTCTGCTGGAAGCCCGTGATGAAGGCTTGATTCAGTTCATCACCGATAACGGCGGCGGCGGGTTGTCGTCTTCGGTAGGAGAATCGTCAAGATATTCAAATGGGTGTTATATCGAACTGGATAAAGTACCGCTCAAATACGAAGGTCTGGATCAATGGGAAATCTGGGTGTCCGAATCTCAGGAGCGCATGACGGTCGCGATCAAGCCGGAAAATCTGAATCGTTTCATGGAATTATCCCGGAAACACGCGGTGGAAAGCACGGTCATCGGAAAATACACGGATAGCGGCAAACTGCACATCACCTACAAAGGCAAAACCTGCGCGTATATCGATCTGAGCTTGTTGGAATCCGGTTTTCCGCAATGGGAATTCGAGGCAGTGTGGCAATCTCCTGAAAGTCGGGGAATGATTGAGCCGGTATTGAAACCACCCAAGGATTATTCCGCATTGCTGCTGAACATGCTTTCGCGTCCCAATATCTGCTCCAAAGAATGGATCACCCGGCAATATGACCATGAGGTTCAGGGAACCAGCGTGATCAAGCCTCTGGTCGGTGCGGATCGGGATGTCAATTCGGATGCGGCAGTGATCCGACCCGTGTTGGATTCTTCGAAAGGGCTTGCATTTTCACAGGCATTGATTCCGCAATATTCGGCAATTGATGCGTATCACAGCACAAGCTGCACCATTGACGAAGCGGTGCGGCGATTGCTGTCCGTGGGCGCAGACTTATCTCACATCGGCGGCGTGGATAATTTCTGCTGGCCCAATATTCAGTATCATCCTGAAAATAATCCTGACGGTAAATTCAAAGCCGCGCAGTTGGTGCGTTCCTGCAAAGCATTGAAAGAGATGTGTATTGCTTATGGCATTCCGCTTTTATCCGGCAAAGATTCTATGTATGTGGATGGTCATCTGCCCGGAAAATACGGAGAAACGCACAAAGTATCTGCATTGGAAACCATGCAGTTTTCAGTCATCGGTGTGATTGAAAATATTGAGAAATGTGTAACCATGGATGCAAACATGCCGGGTGATCTGATTTATGTGCTGGGACTGACCCGAAACGAACTCGGTGCTTCCGAATATTACGAGCATTTCGGATACATCGGAGCGAATGTGCCGCAGGTATTTCCCGAAAAATTCATTCCGATTTACCATGCCTTGCATCAGGCAATTCAGAAAGAGCTTGTCGCATCGGTTCATGGCATTTATCGCGGCGGTTTGGGTGTCCATCTGGCAATGTCGGCAATGGGCGGCAATCTGGGCATGAAGATTCGCTTACGCGATGTGCCGGTTGAAAATATTACCCGAAATGATACGATTTTATTTTCCGAATCTGCCGGACGATTTATCGTAACCATTGCTCCTGAAAATCGTGAAAAATTTGAAGCGATATTTGCCGGATTGCCTTGTGCGTGTATCGGCGTTGTCAGCAATGATGACAATTTCATCGTCGAAGGATTGGAGCAGAAAATCATCGCGAATGTTCCGGTTTCGGAATTGAAATCAGCATGGAAAAGGCCTTTTGGTGGGTTGTGAAAGATATTTCGGACGGATATCGAAGAGGCGGCGTAGGGATCGGAAAAAATCATTCCGAATACAATTCCGAGAGCATTAAAATATGTTTCCGTCTCTTCGATGAATTTTTTTGATGTTCTCTTAAAAAACTGTTTGACAAATCTAAAAATACAGGGTATCGCAGGACAAACTTGAATTATGAGGTTTTGGAATGGATAGTGATAGGAAAAAAAGTTTGGAAGAAAAACTGAGAGAGATGTTTGAGAACAGCCTGAAATTTCAGGATAATGCCCATTCTTCCCCTTCCCACTCGAATTTATGCACGGTAATTCGCCGCAGAAAAGGTGCGCAGGACAAACGTATCTGTGTGATGAGACAAAACTGATTATCTTCCGTTTGCGCGAAGATCAGAGACGTTGATACCGTATTTTTTGATTTTATAATGAATGGCTCTGCGGCTGATGCCAAGAAGGTCTGCCGCGTCTTTCTGAACCCCTCCGGTCTCATGCAAGGCTCTGATAATGGCATTGCGTTCGCTTTCTTCGAGAGAAAAAGAGCTGTCGGAAATATTTTCAGTATCGGAAATCTTGTTGAACTGAAGGTCTTCAGGACGGAGTACTGCGTCTTCGGACAGAACCACTCCCCCTTCAATGGTATTTTTCAGTTCTCTGACATTGCCATGCCAGGGGTACGCGCACAATGCAGTAATGGTTTCAGGAAGAAGTCTGACCTGGGGGATGCCTTTGCTCTGACAGAATGTTTCCAGAAAACTCTGCGCAAGTATCGGGATATCTTCTTTGCGTTCCCGAAGCGGCGGAATTTTGAGAGACACCACTCTGAGCCGGTAGTATAAATCCTCACGAAAATGACCTTCCCGGATCGCGTCGCTCAGATTGGCATTGGTTGCGGCAATCACGCGGCAATCCACTGCTATTTCCCGAATATCGCCGATGCGCCTGATTTTGCGGTCTTCCAGAAATCTCAGCAGTCTGACCTGCATTTCGGGTGAAATATTGCCGATTTCATCCAAAAACAAGGTTCCGGTATTGGCAGCCTCGATCAGTCCTTTTTTATCCCGAATCGCATGGGTGAACGAGCCTTTGACATGACCGAACAGTTCACTTTCCAGCAGACTAGTCGGTGTCGAACCGCAATCCACCACCACAAACGGATGCGCTTTGCGCGGAGTCAGTTCATGCAGTAGTCGGGCACCCCGTTCTTTTCCGACACCGCTTTCTCCCAGAATCAGAACATTGACATCGCTGGCAGCCACGCGCTCGATCAGAGTGTAAAA
>CAZMDM010000418.1:0-1812 GCA_964564775.1 uncultured Desulfonema sp.
TTCATCGCATGGTTAGATTTCGGTAAGAAAAGCAGTTTCGGACTGAAGGGATATAAAGGTTAATAGCTTGTTTTTATTGCTAAAATTTTAATTTTCGGTAGGGAAGTGTTATAAATATATCCTTTATCCATCTGCAATAACACCCCGAAATAACAAAAACGTCAAAAACTGCAAATAAAATCCCCGATGCCTGACTACTGAGAGTGCACGATTATCTGTCAATCCCTGACCGAAAGCACTGAGTTATGACGTATCAGCTTAATTACAATACAGTTTTTCTTCTCTTTAGGCAAGCCCGATTTCCCATAGCCCTCTACCATTTTTTCCTCAGCACGATTTCCGCGGAAAACGGATATCCGTCAATCGCGCTGTAAGTTCCAGCAGTTTCATAATCCCGATCCGTGAGATTTCTGAATGACAATCCTAATTCCGTGCCTTGTCCCAGAATATCCTGAATGGTCGTGTTCATATTCATCAGCCATCTGCCGGAAAAAGACTGACTTGTTTTCCCTCTGGGAAATACCAGTTCGGTGGATGAAATATAGCCCAGACTGATAAACATGCTTGTTTTTTCAAAAAGACGCCATGTCCCGCCGATATTGAAAATTTGTTCAGGCCCCGTATCATAGGGATACTCAATATCAACATAATAATCCACTGACGTGCCGTCAGGGAAAGTATATGTTTTATCATAAGACTTGTAAACTTCGTTGGGTCCTTCATTGTGAAGAACAGTCATATTTGCAAAAAGATCAATATCTTCTGTCGGAGAAAAAGATGCTTCAAATTCGGCTCCGATAATGTTCTGGTGGTTCGGAACAGACAGTCCGGCATACGGGTCTTCCATGATGTGATTGTCAATGCGGCTGCTAAACAAAGATAATGACAGTCCTGCCTGCTTCAGAGGCTTCCATGACAACTGCCCTGAAATACTTCTGATATTTTCGAGATCGGGCGTCTCATCCGATAATAGCTGGCGGGCAAACGGAGTACGATATGCCGTACCATACAGCAATTTGACAATCCATTGGGAAGACGGAGACCACACCGCACCGATATTATAGCTGAAATGATCCTGATACACATCGTGTTCATCATCCCGGATTCCTACCCAAAACTCTGTATTTCCGATTTTCTGGGAATATTGGGCAAATACAGATGTCAGCCTTGCCGTATAGTCTTCATGCTTCAGCGTAGGCATGACAAACGCTTTGGCTCCCCCATCATTTGTCGGACCCCAGAAATCCGGTGCATAAGCCTCCCATATCAGAGCATCTTTGATCTCTTTTTCCCGGTACGACATTCCCATTGTCAGAAGTCCGCTTCGGGCAAAAAATGAGCGGTCGTAAATCAGTTCGCTGTAAAAAGTGGATTCTTCCTGACTTAAGTCCAGATCGATAATCCGGTATTCGGGATGAATCATATTGTAAGAACTCATCAGACGCAGCGCAGATGTCTGTCCCAAGTCTTTTTTGGCTTCGATTTTTATCATTCCCGAAGGCGAACTCCGGCGCTCCTGCCATGTCAATCCTTTATCCGCATCGGACATGGCATAGGGTTTTAAATTATCCGAAACTCTGCCGGAAACCGTCAGAAAATCATGGAAAGAAACCCTTGCGGATGCTTCCAAATAATAAGCAGAATCAATCTCCTGTTCCCCGATTCGCTGAGAGTAAAATTTTACGGGCTTGCTGTTTTCTCCCCAGAATCTGATCAGATTGACCGTGCTGTCCTCTTCTTCCCCGCGTCTGCCACTTACAGATAAAAACGCATCCAGAGAATCGTTATTATGTCCGGCATTCAGATAAAACC
>CAZMDM010000419.1:0-3388 GCA_964564775.1 uncultured Desulfonema sp.
ACAATCGATGAATCAGCCTTTCCTCCGGCTTATCCCGAAAGATTCCGAATTTCGGAAATTCGGGGTGAATTCCCCGCAGAAACAGATAAAACACGCCTCCGAAATGCCGCTCATAGCGATAGTCCGCTATCCTCAGCCTCAAATACTGATGCAGTGCAAGCACATACAGATGATATTGCAGAATATAAAAATTTTCCCGCATGGCACGGATTAATGCGGATGAATGATAATCTTCTATCCGCTCACCCAGAAAATTGGATTTCCAATCCACGAGATAATACTGATCTTCATACTCAAATACCATATCTATAAACCCCTTCATAAAGCCTCTGACAGGCGAGAAATTCAGGTGTTCCATCTGATCCGGAAAATCCGATATGGCATTATGATGGGAATATTCTGCGAATATCTGTGTTAAGGTTTTCGGAGAAATCGTCTGAATCGGAAAATAAAACTCCAGTTCATTCAGATGTTTATCTTTCATAATCCGGGATAAGGTCATATTTTTCCGTTCCGGTTCGAGAGGAACAGACAGCGTATTTCGGACGGTTTCGACAACTGCCGCGTGCCAGTGATCTTCGAATCCATAGGCGTGAAGTTTTTCCGACACCAGAGCCTCGATCACCGGAAGCTCGGATCTGAAATCGAGATGTTGGAATAAGTCATGTAGAAAAACGCCGCTTTTCGCGCCTTTGGGAAAATGATGAATGGAATGGGGATTTGCCGATGTTTCCACAATAATGGGTGCTGATGCTTCGCGTTCGGATCCGCTTTCATCATAATCCGGGATTTCCGCACCGTGCGGCTGCTGAGTAGTCAGCGATGAAAAGCTGGATATGCGGAAACTCCGATCAATTTTTGTGCTGAATATCCGATGCCGTAGTTCAGGAATATCGGTCGAAACCGGCTGATACAACTTCCCTTTTTCAGATGGTATCTTACACAGCCGGATACTTTTGGGAGCTTTTGCTTCGATGGTTTTCAAATCTTCCGAAATCTGTTCACGGCTCGGAACTTTGTCATGGTGAAGCAAATAATTCATGCCGGAAGTTTCGTATTTGTGAAACCATCCGCAAACCCAATAGCAGCAGTGTTTGGCGCGGGTCAGTGCCACATAAAGCAGCCGCAGATTTTCAGCCCGGCGTTCTGTTTCTGCACATTTCCGGTAAGATTCATTGCCTGATCCGATATCAAGCGTGATCCGGCGATGATCGCTCTCATTGTGAAACAGAAAGATTTCTTTGCCGAGATCGAAATCATTCCACATAAACGGGCAGAAAACTATCGGATATTCAAGCCCTTTGCTTTTATGAACCGTAACAATCCTGACCGCATGATCGTCGCTTTCGAGCCTGAGCTGATGTTCTTCAAGACGCTGGGTCGCGGGATCGCGTTGCTGAGACAGCCATTTGACCAACCCGGTCATGCTCAGTTTTTTTTCGATACTCGTCTGATGAAGTACTTCCGACAGATGCAGAATGTTGGTGATTCTGCGCTCGCCGTTCGCAAGCCCGATCAGTCGGGGCAGAACATTTTCCCCGCGCAGCAGTTCGTTAAACATGCGGATAAAGCCTCGTTTGCGCCACAATTCGTGATATTCCCTGAATCGGATCAGACGGTCTTCCCACAATGATTCATCGAGCCTGAATCGCTCGATTTCTTCACCGGATATGCCCATCATATCGGTTGCCAGAGCAGAAAGAATGCGTCTTTCAGAATGCGGCTCGGCAATCGCGGCAAGCACGCGCTCTGTTTCCGCAGCTTCATCCGAATCGAAGAGATTTTCGGTGGTATATAAGACAGCCGGAATGTTCAATTCGGATAGTTTTTCCCGAACTGCCGCTGCTTCCCGATGCCTGAGAACCAGAACCGCAATATCTCCCGGTTTTGCCTTGCGATGTCTGAGAAGTTCCGATATTTCTGCCGCAACCGATGTCGGAATCAGCCGATTGGCAAAGGTTTGGGGGATAGCTTGTTCTGAAGAAGGTGCGAGCCAAAGTGTCAGGGGTGGAGATTCGGACGGATTCTGCTGTGCCGCTCGTATTGCCTGAAAGCGGATATCTTCGTATATGAACGGGTTCGGATGATTTTCAAATATCGTATTAACTGCCTGAACCAGCAATGGGTCGGAGCGCCAATTTTGCTCGAGCGTAAAGCCTGCGTCCGCATGTTTGGCAGCATCCATATAGGCAAACACATCAGCCCCTCGAAACGCATAAATTGCCTGTTTGGGATCGCCGATCAGAAACAGAGGATGATTCGATACCGCGAATATTTTTTTGAAAATAGCATATTGAATCGGGTCGGTGTCCTGAAATTCGTCAATCAGCGCAGCTTTGTATTTGCTTCGGATATGCTCCGCAAGGATATCACCGTGTTCGCCTTCGAGAGCCTCATACAGATCGGTCAGCAGATCATCGAAAGCGCGGATATTGAGCGTCTGTTTTTTGCGCTTCATGTCCTGACGCGCGTGCTGAAACAGGTTTATTTTCAGCCTCAGCAGACGCTGTTCAAATGCAGCTTCAAGCTCTTTATGTTTTTGTTTCAATATATTGCACAGATCGAAAAATTCATGCTGCGGTGCTGAAAAATTGCTTTTGACAGCAGAGGACAGGGTATCGGCAGTGAATTTATCGAATTCTTCAGGCAGAAACGGGAAATCGCTTCCGAGTCTCATCATTTCATCCATGCGGTCTGTCCATTTGGGAATACTGCCGATTCTGTATTTATTCCGATTGAGGCTCTTGTGATTTGCAAGAATTGCTGTGATATCGGATTTTGCCGATCTCCAGACCCGATAAACCGCATCGAACGCGGCTTTGTACGCGACTTCTATATTTTCCGAATTCGTTTGGTCTCTGATTTCCGGGACAATGCGGATATTGGGATAATGAAGAGTATTATTAATAAGATTCAGAAGCTTATCCATATCGATCCGGGTTGTGGCATAATTGACAAAGAGCCGGGATGCGCCGTAAAACTGTCTGCGCCAGAAATCCTGAACCATCTCGAGTCGGATATGCTCCTGATTGCTCAGAAGCTCAGTATCAAACAGACTGCCGCTTTCAAACGCGTATTCGTGCAGCATCCGCCGGCAGAAGCTGTGAATGGTGAAAATCGCGGATTCATCAAAATCGTGAATCGCGGCATTGAGACGTTCTGTATCGTGATGCGAATATTCTTTCCGCATCGCGGCTTCCCGAAGCTTGGTCCGAATGCGATCTTTCAGTTCCTGAGTCGCGGCTTCAGTGAAGGTAACCACAAGAATCTGATCGGTCGTTAGCGATTTTTCCGCAATCAAGCGCAGATACAACTCGGTGATGGTATAGGCTGTCTCTTATACCCCTCTGACGCTGCCGACGATCCACTCTGTGTAGATCTCGGTGGT
>CAZMDM010000420.1:0-12334 GCA_964564775.1 uncultured Desulfonema sp.
AAAAACCGCGGTTGTCAAAGGGATTGCCAGAGGTCTGGGAGTTCCTGACCAATAGCCGATAACCAGTCCGACCTATACGCTGATGAACGAATACCCTGGAAAATATCTTTTTGTTCATGTTGATCTGTATCGTCTTGAAAACACAGTTGATTTCGAGGATATCGGGCTGTACGACATGCTGGATGAACAAAGTGTTGCGGCAATCGAATGGGCAGACAGGCTTGATTCGGAAATATTGGCAAAAACATTGCGGATTCATATCGAATTTGCAAACGATGATTCACGCGTATTGCATATCGCAGCTTCCGAATCCGAATTGAATCGTTTCAGAGCTTGCGGTGTTTTTCAATCAGACTGAGTTTTCTTCGGAACAAAAAAATGAATTTCAGAAACACAAAAGGAGCTATGCTCTGACGCATAACTCCTCTGAATTCCGAATATGCCGAGGGACAGAATCGAACTGCCGACACGGGGATTTTCAGTCCCCTGCTCTACCGACTGAGCTACCTCGGCTCAGATATGAATAGCTTTATACCGGAGAACGTCTTGCTTGTCAAGCTTTTTTGTCGGCAGCTGCAATAAATTCTCCACTCACTTAGGCTCATTGAATTTACAACTCAGCACAATCATGTCGTCTTCATAAGAGGTGGTGATTTTATACGGCAAAGATCTGAACACTCGGATCATTGCCTGATTTCCCGGAGAAGTACAGGCAAACAAGCCCGAAAGCCCGTTTTCTCTCGCAGCCTCGGCAAGCTTCTGCATCAGTTTCCTTCCCAAGCCTTTGCCCTGATAGATTTTATGAACGGTAAATGCCACTTCTGCCATGTTGTTTGCAGGATTCAGAAGATATTCGCCGACCGAAATCACATTGCCCAATTCTTCGCGGATTGCCACCATGGTCAGATTTTTCACATAATCGCTTTCAAGCTGCCTGAGTTCATCCCGGACAAAGCGATTGCGCTCGTGAAAAAAGCGCGACAGGATATCTTCTTTATCCAGATTGTAAAAATGTTCCTGAATACGGCGCTCATCCACGGCTTTGGCGGGGCGAACAATGATTTTTTCGCCTTCGATATCAATGGTTTCTTCCAGACGAACCGGATAGACGCCGTAAAGATAGTCCTTAATCGTGCGCTCGGGACCGAGCATTCCCATTTTCTGAGCTTGATAAAACAGTTCTTCCCGAAAATCAGGATGAGCGATGCTGATCATGCCGATAGCCCGCTCCTGAATGCTTCTGCCGAACATATTGAAAGAGCCGTATTCAGTAACCACATATTGAACATCGCCTCTGGGAACCACCACCGGCAAATCGAGTTTGGGAACAATCCGGCTTTTTTTTCCGTCCGGCGTGGTCGAGGTCATCATCACCACAGATTTTCCGCCTTCGGAACGAGCAGCCCCCCGCATAAAATCCAACATGCCGGATACACCGGAAAAATGGTTCAATGCACTGGCATCGGCAGCCACCTGTCCGCTCAAGTCCATGTATGATGCCACATTCATCACCACCATGCGGTTATGGCGGGCAATAATTCCCGGATCATTGACATAGTCCGATGGGTGAAACTCGATAGACGGATTATCATCCAGAAATTCATACAGAAGACGACTGCCGATTGCGCCGCTGGCAACCAGTTTTCCGTCATTGAAACCCTTTTTGCGATTGGTAATTACACCTCTCGACATCAGGTGCATCATATCGTCATTGATATAGCGGGTATGAACGCCGAGATCGTTTTTGTCCGAAAATGCCAGCAGCGTGGATTGGGAGGTCGCGCCCATTCCGATCTGAATCGTGGAGCCGTCTTCGACCAACCTCGCAATATGCTGGGCAATCACATTGGCAGCTTCGATATTCGGCATTTTCCCGATAGTCAGAATTTCCTCGTCATGTTCCACAATAATATCCACATCATTGACATGAAGAAAACTCTGTCCCAGCACTCTGGGCATATTCGAATTGACCTGCGCGATCACCAGATCAGCAGACAGCGCGGCAGACAGCGTGATGTCCACCGATACCCCCAGACTCATCCACCCGAAATCATCCGGCGGTGTTACCTGAATCATCGCGACATGAATCGGAAGCTTTCTGCTTCTGAACAGACGGGGAACTTCGGACAGATTGATCGGAGTGATAAAACGCAGATTTTCTGAAATATTTTTTGTTCCGGCAGAACCGAGATAAAAAGATCGAATATTGAATGCCTGACCTTTGGACTGACTGGCGATCAGGCTTAACGGCGCGGTTTCATAAGACATCAGGCGGACGATTTCGATATCGGTAAAATACGCGGAATGCTCGGAAAGCACTTTGACAAGATGCTGAGGCTGTCCGCACGAAGAGCCGATGAATACGCGCTGCCCTGCTTTGATCAGCCTGATGGCATCTTTGGCATCCCGTTGTTTGGCAATATACTGATCTGCCCAGTATGGTATTTTTTTCATGTTTTTCTCCTGATCCTGCATCTATGTAACTCCGGGTTGCTGATATCCGATTCTTCAGATTGTTTCCGAAGCTTTTATCAGCAATAGGATTCCCAAACATAAAAATATCACATTCGCGGAGTATGCGGCAATGATCGGCGGCAGCATGTCTCCATATCCCAGAGACAGACAGAAACTATAGACAATCCAATAGACAAATACCAAGCCGATGCCGTACGCGATATTTGCCGACAATCCGTCTCTGAATTTGGTTCTGGCAGCAAGCCCCGCTCCCAGAACCGACAAAATCAGGCATATCAAGGGAAACGCGATTTTGGCATGGAGGTCTGTCCGATAGCTTGCCGCATCATAGCCTTCATTTTCGACTTTGCGAATATAGTCGGAAAGTTCTGTAAAGCTCATCTGCTTTGATTTTTTGACAACCATCTGTAAATCTTCGGGCTGAATATTCAGAGATTCGCTGATTTCATCCCGGATATTCACAAAATATTGCCCGGTTTTCGGGTCGGATATCTGCTCGATCACATCGGACAAAATCCATTTTCCATTTTTGAAAATTCCTTTTTTCGCGTCTGTTTTTCGAATCAGTCTGAAGTTTTCATCGAAATAATTCAGCGATATACCGAAAATCGCTTTTTCTTTGGAATGATAGTAGCGGATATTGATAATCATACGATGATCTTTGAGCCATATATCTTTTTCTTTGGAAATCACGGCAGATTCGCGCCGAACTTCCTGTCGCCATATTTTATCCGCTTTTTCCACAGCAGGCGGAACAAGCGTCTCGGAAAAAAGAAATAACGCGACGCTTGCCAAAAGCCCGATCAGTACTACCGGCTTGAACAGATGATAAATGCTGATACCGCTGCTGTTCAAGGCAATAATTTCATGGTGTTTGTTCATAAGCCCGAAAACGATGAGAATCGAAAGTAGCACCGATACCGGAAGCACCTGTGAAATAATAAAGGGAATATTGAAACAGAAAAACACCATCACGCGGGAAATCGGAAGCCCCGCGCCCATGAAATTATCAATTTTTTCAAAGAAATCCACCATAAGATAGATACTGACCACTGCTGACAGAACAATAGCGATATATCGCAGAATCTGCTGGATCACATATTGATAAAGGATGGTCATGCTGTTTCCGTATCGAGTTCCTTCAAAAATATGGCAAAATCTTTCAAGTCCGAAGATATGGAATGATAACAGGAGCGAAGTTCGGCAACCAATTCTCTGACCCGCGAAAATCGGAATCTGAAAGTATATACATTCCGCACGATATGTCGGAAACTCCGATATTCTTCCAGACAAAAACGGGTTTCCTGAGAAATCACTCTCGGGCGCATCAAGGGAATTTCAGCAGACATCTGAAGCAGCAGTTGTTTATGCCAATCCGATCCTTTGGGAATATCTCTGTCCAGATGCCGGGCAATATCTTCGAAGATATTTTCAACACCGGTATAAAATCCATGCAGATTCAATGCCGCTCCGTCCAAATAACCGTCATCCGATGTTCGCTCGGCTTTTTCCAAAAGTTCTTCCGCACGACTGACCACCAGTTCCAAATCAACCATCTGCTGCGACATTCTTCCGAGCATAGCGGCATAACTGCTCATAATTTTTTCCCTTCTTTCAGAATCATATCCAAAACCCTCGGTGGTGTATGTTCCATCATCAGCAGATCAATATCCGATGATATGTCCAAATCCGACAATCGCGCCAACGCTTTATAATATTCCTGTTCATCCAGACCTTCAACAGCAAGATCAATATCGGAATGATCGTCAAAAACTCCGTCGCGGGATAGCGAGCCGAACAACACTACCTGTTTTACTCCGTAAGTTGTTTTGAGCAGTTCGGACGCTTTCCGAGCCACTTCGAGCGCATTTGCACGCCGCTGCTCTGTTTCAAGCTGGATTTCCGACAGCCTCCTGCGCGCGGTCTGATGATATTCTGCCATTTTTTCCGGAGAAATATCCATTTTTATCCCAAGTTCGTACCGATCAGCGATCTGAGTTCTTCGATGAATAATTTCATCTTTTCTGCCTGAGCTTTCAGTTCTCCTGCTGCGGAAGCAGTCTGTTCCGCGTTTGCCGAATTTTCCCGATTCACTCGCTCGAGTTCCCGAACTGTCCGGTTCAGATCTTCAACTCCCTGCGACTGTTCCGAAGAAGCAACTGCGATTTCCGCAACAAGGTCATTGACTTTCGCACTCAGATTCATGTTCTCAGAAAACGCATGCCGGGTCATCGCGGTGGTTTCATGTCCTTTCTGCACCGCAACAATCGTATTTTCGATCAGCGCGGAGGTGGTCTGAGCAGCCTGTGATACCCGCATTGCCAATGTTTTGACTTCATTGGCAACCACTGCAAATCCTGCTCCGGCTTCTCCGGCACGGGCAGCTTCTATGGCGGCATTCAGTGCCAGCAGATCGGTCTGAAAAGCTAGCTCATCAATGGTTTTGATGATTTTACCGGATTTTTCTCCCGATGTTCGAATATCATCGATAGCAGAAACTACATCGCTCATATAACCGCTGACTTTATTCACGATATCAAATGTTTGGCTCATCATTTGCCGGGCATTGTCCGCGTGATCCGCATTCTGACGAATCATTTCGGAAATATGTTCCAGCGATGAGGTAGTTTGCTGCAAAGATGCGGCATGAATATTGGCACTATCGGACAAAGACAGTCCCGCGGCAGAAACCTGCGAAGAAGCTGCCAACAGCTGTTCGTAATTTTCTCCCAATCCCTTGATAACACGGGTAATCGGTGCCGAAATACTTTGGGATAGCAGCCAGATCGCCAGCAATGCCGCCAGAAAAAATCCGACTCCTGTAAGTATCATCCCCAGCAGCCGATGTGTCAGCCTATGATCTAATTGTGTCTCAAGCACGCGGACTTTCGAAGTAACTTCTTTTGCGGGAACTTCGACCATAACCGCCCATGGCGTTTTGCTTCTGCCGATGTGCATCGGGACAATCACTCTCAGATAGCCATCTGCTGTCATCTCGATATGCTCTTTTGCCGCACGGATATTCTCCCTGCTTTCCCGATGCGTATCACCGATACATTCCTTAAGATGTTTTCCAATCAATTCTGGTTTGTCGCTGACTGCCGCAATAATTCCGTTGAATGTGATAACGGCTATTCTGCCGGAACCGTTGTAAAATCCGGCATTGGCACGCCTGATCAATTCCTGGATAAAATCGATGCTCATATCCACACCAGCAATGCCATAAAATTTATCTTTCACCACAATCGGCACGATCAAAGAGCTTATCCACACCTCTTTGCCCTGAATCATACGCGGATACGGATCAATGGCAGTCTCGCGTTTTTGCTCCCGCGCGAGCAAATAATACTCACCTTTACGCACGCCGTTATTATATTTTTCCTGATTTTCATAGTCTGTCAGAGGTTCCGATGCAATATTTCCTTTGTCATTTCTGCACCAGTACGGAATAAAGCGGCCGCTCTGATCATGTCCTTCGGTGCTGACATAAATATCGTCCAGATTATCAAACGCATTCGGCTCCCATCCGGTATAAACACCTACAAAAATTTCATTTTTTATCAGAACACTTCTCAGCATGATACTGATCCGGCTTCTGTCTGCCTTGAGTCCTACGGTCTCATCTTTGATACTGGCAAGAACATCGGCAAGGATTCTTGATGCATCCAGCGCTGTTTCCAGTTCCCTCCGAACATGAAGTCCTATATTTCTGGCTTTTTCAAGAAGCTGTTCTTTTGCCGCCTCACTGATCGAAGCTTTTGAGAAACCGACAATAAAGCGCTCGGTCTGTCTCGCAGAAATCACACCATAAGCGATCAATCCGCCGATGATAATCAGAAAACACAGACCGAATACGGTAGCCAGTTTGATATGGAGATATCTGAACTTCATTTCGCGAGTGTTTCCTTCCGAAAATACTACCCCGTTAATTCTAACCTAAATAAGGATCGTATTTTATCCGATAAAAACAGGAAATCAAGATAAAAATTCGGCAACACAATCAGCCGATCAGCCTATGCGATTACTATTTTGTCATTTCCGGTAAAAAGTATGTTCCCTGTGCTGTCCCTATGGGATCATAAGGACAGCAGATAATGACGAAGTAACTTATTCTTCTGTTACCAAGATATTATCGCCATAAAATTTCCGGTTCTCTACGAAGCGGCAGACGATGATACTGAAATTTCGGATACCCTACCATCATCGCGCCGAAACTCCCATGATTTTCAGGAAGTCCGACTGCTTTCTGAAGCGGCTGCCAAAAACTCATTGCTGCATTGAAATATCCTGCCCAGCATGCGCCCAATCTGAAAGACGGTGCGGCAAGTTCCAGATAGCTCATTGCAATCGTACAGGCAACCGGAGCAGTTACATCGCTTTTGGGTGCATGGACAATGATCAGATGCGGTGCGCTGCGACAGATCACATCTTTGCCCATTTCATAGGCTGCCAACACCATATCCATGTGCAACGATTTGGCAAATGCAGGCTGTTCTTTCAGCATAAAGCGCATCCAGTCTGCCACATGCGCCACAAGCTTCTGAACTTCTCCGGCTTCATACACCACAATCCATTTTACCGGCTGACCGTTGTGTCCCGAAGGCGCGTATCGGGCAATATCAATCAGTTTGGCAAGCGTTTCTTTTTCCACCTGCTTGTCTTTATATACCCGGATCGAACGTCTGGAACGCAGAAAATGTTCGGTCTGCTCAGAATTGAGAAAAAACTCTTTTCGTACCGGTGGGCATTGTTCCGGTTTCATATCCGCATGAGACAATGCTCCGTGAGGACAGACCGCTACGCAATGTCCGCAATGAACGCACAATGCATCGGCTCCGGCAACCGGCATCGGTACGGATTCTTTGTCTTTGAGTGCGATAATCCCCATCGGACATTCAGCAGCACAGATACCGTCCCGTTTGCATTTCTGTGAGTCTATGGTGAATAACATATCAATTTTACTCCTTTGACTTTTCCAGTAATCATATTGTTCTATTAAGTTTATATCGCATATTCTGTGCAAAGTCTATGCATAACTCACCTTACGCAGTAATTTGATCTGTCTGTGTACAAACGGCTTGAAATGCGTATCTGTCCTCAGAGTGGAAAGAGCAGACAGAGAATCCGCGGATCTGCGGAAAATCAGAGCCTTTGAAAATTACTGCGTAAGGTGAGTGAATCAGATAATGAGTACACCAAGACGATCACTGTCTACTGATGAAATGATTCGATAACCCAACACAAGGCGGGAAACCTATTCCCGCCTTATTCATTCATCACTTCCCAAAGTATTTTCATATTCCCTCAAAATCGGTAACAGAATCCGTGTATTCTGTCTGCGGGTTTTTGGTTGACATTCGATGCGGAGTAGATAGAATAAGGGTATAAATTGTAGTTCATATCATACTGATCGGTTCAGGTTATTTATAATGAAGACGGAATTTCTCGAAAAAGCAGAAGAAAGCTTCGATGCAGCAAAACTCTGTTTCGACAGAGGACTGTTCAATGCCTGCATGAATCGGGCTTATTATTCCGCGTTGCAGGTGGCGATTGCTGCTCTTGCGGACAGAGGAATCCGCAGAGATAAAATTGACCACAAACAGGTTCAGTCCGATTTCAGCGGAGAACTCATTATCAGACGGAAAGTTTATCCAGCTAAAATAAGATATTATCTCTCCGATATGCAGCTTGTCAGAAATATAGCCGATTATACGGGAGAAAAGATAAGCAGAAAACTGGCGTCCCGGTGGCTTTCGAAAGCAGAAGAATTTCTGGGATTTGTCAAAAAGGAGATCGGAAAATGATAAACTTCAAACAGAAAGAACTTATCAGATACCTTCTGGATACTGTCAGGGAAAAATTTCCAGAAGTAAGATTTCTCAGAGTAACGGAAAGTCCCGAAGACCCTGCTGATTTATGGGTAAATATCACTTCAGCCGAAGATGAGGACAGGGAAATCGAACTGATAGAATTCGCAAGTGCCAAAACAGCGGATATTCTGCTGGATTACGGCTATCATATCTCTGTTATGCCGAGAAAAAACATCGCTGAATTTGAAAATACTGATTATTCATATTGTTATTTACCGGCATAATCGGTTTCCGATTGCGGAGATACATGGTTTGTATCCCGCAATTGAAACGCCGGGGCGTGAATGTGTTTCATAACTGCCCGCAATTAATCATTAATATGTAGCTGACGACTCGGGAGGGGAGATTGAAGGATTTGTTTATCCTTCAACCCTCATCTGAAATAAGCCGATTTATCGCACTGCCGAAGGTTCGCAGATGATCTGTCCGGTTTTCAACTCTTTGGGTTTTGCCGCAGGCTGAGACATTTCCAAACGCTTTGCAGCCTCATTCTTTTCATAAAAACATTTCGGCTCATACTGCCAGCCCTGTGCAAGACGCTGATCTTCTCTTCTTAACTTGTAACAGATCACTTGACCGATAATCGGCGCAGCCAGTCGTGTCAATATGCCGAACTCTTTGCAGATTTCTTTGAGCAGCCGATCTGCCTTGTGATACATGACCTCATTGTTCCGATACCAGTCTCTCATTGCCCACAATCCACCGGCATAACTGAGACGAAGCGGCGCGGTTTCCCATCTGACCCGATTTCTGATTCTGGCTTCGGGATGATTTTTGTACTTCAGCCATCCGTTGAACATGGTTTCGAACAATCTCAGCAGACTCGGACCATTCTGCTCGAAATCTTTCTGAAATGCGGAAATCAGGATTTGTTCTTCTTCGCCATTTTTAAAATGCTTGTGGCGATAGTTGAAGCGGTATTGACCGTGAGCATCGGCTCTGGGAAATTCGGATTCGGGCAGCAAAGTGCCGTCTGCCTGATGCTGTTCATACAACGGGGTTCCGGGATTGGGTGTATAGAGCATAAACTGATGAAATACGGTATTATGGCTGACCGCATAATCAATCACATCATGGATATTTTCAGGAGTATGGGTTTCAAGACCGATGATCGAAGACCCCAGAACCCGGATTCCGTGAGATTGAAGCTCTTTCACCAACTCGAAGGTATCCACATCCCGGAGCTTTTTGTATTGGCTGTTTTTTCCTTCGATTCCCATCCATACCCAGCAGACGCCGAGTCCCGCGAGCTGCTCCATCGTGTAGGATTTGATTACTCTTGCAGAACTGAACACGCTCAATGCCCATGCTTTGTTATGCTCCTGCATGAGTTCGAGCAGACGCAATGCCCGTTTCCGATGCAGCAGAAAATTTTCATCCAAAATGAAAAAAGATTTGACCTTCATTTTTTTTTCCATCTGCGTCATAACCTGAAACAATTCATCGCCGGTCTCAAAAAAATTGATGAAATTGCCTTTGCCGCCGAACAGTGCTGACGTGGAGCAGAAATTGCATCCGACCGGACAGCCCACAGACGGAATCAGAATCGCTGCAGTATCGCCGGGCTTATCGGGCAGATCGTGTCCCAAGATTCTCGCGCCGAAAGCAGATTCCACCATCGGATGTTTTACAGGTTTTTCCGGGTTCTGTCCAAGAAATGAGCGAAACCATCGGATCCCGTCTCCTTTGACAATATGATCTGCTTTTACGATATTGTGAATATCCGGGGTGTTGGCAACATGACCGCCGATAACAATCGTCGCCCGGGGCTGATGTTCTCGGATGATTTCGCACATTTTCTGCACTTTGCCGATATTCGGAATAATCCCGCTGATACCGATAATATCATAGCTGTTATTCCGAATTTCCTCTTCGAAACGATCCAGTGTCGGAAAATCCAGCAGCGTACACGGCGCGTCGATATTCTCCTGAATCATCAGCAGCCCGAAAGAGCGGTGAAACATGCGGAGGGAAAAAGCACCCTGAACGCGTGTAACCTGATTCTGATACAATTCCATCGGATTGATGGCACGGCTGCCAAATTCATCATCCTGGGCATAAGGTCCGAATACGGAAGACAGCAGAATTTTGGCACGGGTTCCCAAAGGGTGTACAGAGGATATATTGTTCATCATGGTCGTTCTCCTGAAAAAAAATTTTCATCATTGGTGAAATTGATGAACAGGAGTCTAACCACACTGTGCAGAGATGAACAGAATTGTCTGCGGTTTTACAATTGTTTTACAAATCTATTCGAAATGAATTTCCGTTTTTCTACACACAGTTTTTCCGGCAATGAGACACGGAAAGATTCAGACGATATACGCGATATACGATTGTTGTGTTCATTCGGAATATGCCGATCTTCTCTTGAATTTTTCTTTGTAATCGTTATAATGCCTTATTATGAATACGCTGGACAGTTCGGGACAGATACGGCAATCTCATTTATCTCACACAGGAACGGTGGGGGCAAGCGCATGAGAGGTGAAATATGAACATACATCCGGTTTATAATTATGATCAGGAGGGAGATATACTGTACATCTCTTTTTCACCGGGGCATAAATGACTATGAAAACAAATACTCCCTACATCATCGGCATTGATCTCGGCACGACCAACAGTGCCTTGTCCTACACCGAACCCAAAGAAGCAAAGCCGCAAATCCGCATTTTCGACATCCCGCAAATGACCGGCGCGGGCGAATTTTCCAAACTGCCGGTATTGCCGTCGTTTCTGTATATTCCGGGCGAATACGATATTTCCGAAGAAAGTATTGTGATTCCGTGGCAGAGCCGCGACAAAAATATTGTCGGCAGGTTCGCGAGAGATTACGGCGCGAAAGTCCCGGCTCGGCTGGTATCTTCTGCCAAAAGCTGGCTTTGTCATGGCAATGTGGACAGACAGGCAAAGATTCTGCCCTGGGGTTCGGGAAGCGAAGTGTTCAAAGTGTCCCCGGTTGCAGCATCTGCCGCGTATCTGGAACATCTGCGCTTGGCATGGAACAGCACCAAAGGCGATGAGGAAGAGCTTTATCTTGAAAATCAGATGATTATTCTCACAGTTCCCGCGTCTTTCGATGAAGTCGCGCGTGATCTGACACTCGAAGCTGCCAGACTTGCTGGGCTGAAACAGGTTACGCTTTTGGAAGAGCCTCTGGCGGCGTTTTACAGTTGGCTGATCCGCCACGACCATCATTGGCAGGAGTTTGTCAATCCGGGCGAATTGATTTTAGTCTGCGATGTGGGCGGCGGCACAACGGATTTTACGCTGATTACGCTCAGAGAAGCCGAAAAAGGAAGTCCGAGGTTCGAGCGCATCGCGGTCGGCGATCACCTGATTCTGGGCGGCGACAATATGGACTTGGCATTGGCGCGGCAGGTGGAAACGCGCTTTTCCGATAAAACCATGTCGTTGAACGCGGATCGCTGGAAATCATTGTGTTTTCAATGTCGTCAGGCAAAAGAAATTCTGCTGGAAGATAAGGCGCAGAGCAAAAAAATCACCCTCATGGGACAGGGTAGCAAGCTGATTGCCAAAACTCTGTCCGCGATGCTGAGCCGCAAAGAAGCATATCAGACGATTCTGGACGGATTTTTTCCGATAGTGGATTCTGAAACCGCTATGGCTCCCAAACGCAAAGGGATTACGGAATTCGGGCTGCCGTATGAGCATGAACCCGCAATTACCAAACATCTGGGACAGTTTCTGGAACGCCATAAAGCTGACATTGCAAAATATCTGAACCGCGAAACATACATTCCCGATCTGATTCTGTTCAACGGCGGCGTATTGAAACCCAAGCCGGTTCGGGAACGGATCCGCGCGGCAATCCGGCATTGGTTCGGAGAATCGGATGAGACGATTCCGAGAGAACTGGATAATCCCGATCCTGATCTGGCAGTGGCTCTCGGCGCCTCGTATTACGGGCTGATCCGCCAGGGAAGAGGCGTAAAAGTCGGCAGCGGCAGTGCCAGATCGTTTTA
>CAZMDM010000421.1:0-2718 GCA_964564775.1 uncultured Desulfonema sp.
AAAGAAGTGTGAGCGATTCGTATAAACCTTTGAGTTTTCCTTCAAATTCACCTTCGATCTTCCCTTCGATCTTCCCTTCGATCTTTCCTTCGATCCTTCCTTCGATCCTTCCTTGCTTAAAACCTTCTTCTTTCAGATATTGCATCAGCATGGCGGTTTCCTCCTTATGTTTGTCTATTTCCTGACGGATGATCTCCCGTTCCTCATCTTGAACCTCGGCATATATGTCAATGAAATCCGAATATTTGGAAAACAGCATCGGGGTAACCAGTTTGTATAATCCCAACAGTGCCTGTCGGATCACTTCTGCTCGCTCATGAGGTTCGTAGTTCATCTTGGGCAGCAGAATTTTGATCAGAGGGTTATCATAATGATAATAATCTCTTGCATTGTATTCGAACAGTTTGACAAACACATACTCGAAATGCAGATAGATTTTGCCATTGAACTCTGTTTCCAAGATGCGGGCAGCATCTTTACGCCATTTTCTGCGATCCGTGAACAGCACGGTCGGAATCACTGTTGCTTCCGGGTGGGATTCCATCGAATCTGTCGTATATCTCAGGAGTTTATAAATCGAAAATGCGGCTTTGTCCTCCTGAAATTCCACCAGCCATAAGAGAAGCTGCCGGGTTTCAAAAGAATACAGAAGTAACAATCGCAGATATTCTTGTCAAGCTCTTAGTTTTGGCATATATCTTGCTTGAGGCTTATCGGAACGCAAAACATCCTCCAGTGTATCGCGAACCATCCATCTTCGATGCGGGGATTCTTTTTAGCCGGAGAATCTCTGCATCGGATACACCATCATAAATGTCAGGAGGTCAGTATGCCTAACAAAGACGGAACAGGTCCTCGCGGCGGCTGCGGACAGCAGAAAGGCGGCGGAAAAGGAAAAGGTGCCGGACAATGCGGAAAAGGCGGCTCCGGCAGTAAGTCAGATAGCGGAAACAAAGACAAGAGTTAGGAGGTCAGTATGCCCAGAGGAGACGGAACCGGACCCATGGGAAATGGTCCGATGTCGGGAAAAGGTTTCGGAATCTGCGCCGGAGACGGAACAGGACGTTCTTTCGGATTCGGTTTTGGCAGAGGACTGTGCAACAGATTCAGAATGTTCGCTTCGCCGAATCAGAATGCGGAAAAGGCATTTCTTCAGGAAGAAGCCGATGTATTGCAGACCCGTCTGAACTCTGTCAGAAAACGGCTTGACGAGATGGGAAAGGCTGAATAACGATTATGAAAATTGCGGTTACATCGGTGGGCAGAGACTTATCGTCCGATACAGACCCGCGTTTCGGCAGAGCAGCTTATTTTATCATGGTAAATCCGGATACAATGGCATTCGAAGTTGTCGAAAATCAGCAGAATATCGAACTTCCGCAGGGAGCTGGAATTCAGGCAGGCAAAACCCTGATAGATCACGGTGCAAATGCCCTGATTACCGGCTTCTGCGGACCCAAAGCATTTCATCTGCTTCAGAAAGCAGGGATCAAAGTGATGACCTGCGGCAAATGCCGGGTTATGGATGCGATAACAAAATATAAAAACCATGAGTTGGATATTATCACACAGCCCAATCAGGAAGGGCATTGGGTGTGATCTCAAAGGAGAATATTATAATGAAGTTTGCAATACCGTTGGCAAACGGAAAACTGACCGCTCATTTCGGGCATTGTCAGCAGTTTGCTCTGATTGACGTTGAAAATAACGAGATTCAGAAAAAAGAAACGCTTGTTCCGCCGCCGCATGAGCCGGGAGTGCTTCCCAAATGGCTGGCTGAACTCGACACGAATGTCGTGATTGCAGGCGGCATGGGGCAAAGAGCGATTACGCTGTTCGAGCAGGCAGGAATCAAAGTGATTATCGGCGCGCCGGTGGAATCTCCCGAAGTGCTTGTCAGACAATATCTGAGCAATGCGCTGACTTCGGGAAAAAATCTCTGCGATGATGAACACGGACATGATCATAACTGCGGCGGACATTAAGCAGGGGTGTAAATCATCATCGTCGGTTACGGACCGAGCGATTTATTTCAGGGCCGGCCGACAGTCATGAATTACACAGATTAAGCAGAAGGAGATTTATAATGCCATATTGCTGTCAGTGCGGGAAGACTTATCGGGAAGGTGTTTTCGGTATTTTTGTGTGCGATGCCTGCAAACAGAAAAATGTTGCGCGAAAAAAGCGTCTTGCAAAAAAATCCGAAAAGCGGAAGCAGAAAGACAAATCGCCTGCCAGCTACACGGACAGGCTGACTGTGGTGCTGCCATCGAAATCAGATTAGACCTCGGAAAACACTGTATCGAAACCGCCGCCAAAAAGACCTACGAAAAACTGGTCAGCGGCTATTTCAAAGCATCGGTTTCGGAACGGGAATCTTCGGAAGCCCGGATCGAAGCCCTGTTGTTTTTTCTGGAAAATGCGGATTTCGGATTTCTCCGTACCCGCTATCCCGAACTGAACGGAGGGGATGGTTTTTGCGTTACTCTGAAAGTTGTTCCTGATCCTTATCTGATGAGCATCGGATGGGATCAAAATCAGATCATTCCCGAATGGAAAAGGAGATAGATTTTGGATAAGATTTTGATTGTCGGATGTAAAAAGGCAATGGATGATGTGTGTATTGCCTGTTCGAGATGCCATGTTGCATTCAACCGCAGAGAAGGGCATTTCGAGATATATGAAGACTCGGATGCGGAAATTTTGGGCATTTTAAGC
>CAZMDM010000422.1:0-4524 GCA_964564775.1 uncultured Desulfonema sp.
ATGTATCATCATAAAATATGCGAACAGGTAGGTCGGGCAAGGCTGTAACAGAAGCCTTCGAAGAGATGTTGTCAGATGCCATTCCAGATCGTGCGGCGTAATCAGATATATGACATGATATCCGCTCATCATCAGCCCCAACGCAATAAAAGATGAAATAATTTCTTGTTTTTTATCGGTTTCCGTATTGATTCCGACAAACGGGATATAAAACAGCAGCAACAGAGGAATACTGCAATATCCGAAATGAATATACGGCAAGCCGAAAGTCCAGTACCCGAAATTCGATATGAACAGGATAAGTGCTTTTATAATCTGCAAATGTCGGTCAATATCGAGCAGATTGCGGAAAAGAACCGAGTAATCCTGAGGCGTCAGATCGTTTGACGGGGCAATGCTGATCTTGAAATATACGATAATCACAGCTATCGGCATAGCTCCGGCAATGAAAAACAACAATTCTCTGAAATAGCTTTTCCGATCTTTTTTCAAAAAAACAAAGCTGAGAAACCGGGTGATGACCATGCACAGCAGAAATAACAATCCTTCATTTTTCGTCCATGCCGACATTGCGGCAAATGTCCCCGATAAAACGATAAACAGATATTTTCTGCCGACATAATGATCTTGCAGATAAAACATCAGTATTGTTGCAAAAAAATAAAATCCTAAAGGAACATCGGCATATTGTACCGCGCTGTACCACATAAAAAAAGGAGTTCCCAGTAAAACAACAGACGCCAGATATGCCTGTGTTCTGTCATGGAACATCTGCAAAGAAGTATATAACAGTCCGGCAGTGGAGAGTGCAAATACCATATTGACTGCTATCGGAATCATTGCGCTGTCATATCCGATATATGTCCATGTTCTGGCGATCATACCTGCCAATAACAGAGGATAGTCTTTGTGAGGAAGTGTCAGTTCCACGGAAACATCGGAAAAAGCATCTCTCCAATGCTGTCCGGCTCTGAACAAAAATCTTGCCCGCATATTCCACATGGATAATCCGTCAGCATCTCCGTAAGGACATTGTATTGCGATACAGACAAATGTTGTCAGCGCGGCTAGGATAATGCCGTAAAAGCTTATCCGTAAAAACCAGCCGATTTTTCCGTTCGGAACAGAAGAAGATGGAGTACTGCTCGCAGATGCAGCACGTTTTCTGATATTCAGATACAGGAAAATCATCAGAATCACTGCTTCTGTAAATATTACATAACGAACTGCCCCGATCACCATGAATATGAAAAAAAGCGAAGAGGATATACCGAATCCCAATCCCGCGCCTAAAAACACTCTCATGGCAGCAGGAAGTTGTATCGTATTGTCTGATTCCCTGCTGAAATAAGAGATGAGCAGATATCCGATAGCGATAGAGATGAACAGAGATATGAGTGCATAAATCATTTCTTTTCTCCCCGTTTGAGAAGCACAATGCCATCCCCGAAATCTCTGAGATATATCAGCTTGTTTTTGATAAAAAAATCAGGATTCGGAATCCCGTTATGAAAGTCTCCCACAACAAATTCATACAATGACGCATTTTCAGACCCGGCATCGTGAAGAATCAGCACTCTCGGAGACAGACTGTATTGGGCAAGATGACATTTGTGGAACTGCCGGTGGATAGGATCGGAATTTGTTTTATCTGGTGTATCCATGATATAGCCGATAAAACCGTAAGGCGGTAAAGCTGTTTTAATCGCTTCGAATCTCTTGTCATAAAGAGAAACCCTGCTGTCTTTGCCAATAAAATTCAACGCATGAGGCAGTTTTGTGATACCGATCCGATACGTCGAATATAACGAAATCCAGACAATAAAGATCATAATTACGGATTTGGATACCTGCAAAGCAGTCGGTTTCATCACATTATCCTCGTCAGACAGTTTCTTTGATCGCCTTTTTGGGGCAGACATATTGACATACGCCGCAACCGATACACAGCATCAGATCAATATGCGTGCGTTTTTCAGCTTCATCCGTGATCAGCGCAGGGCATTCGAAATGCTTGGTGCAGTATCCGCATCCGTCACAATCCTCCGTGATTTCAAGCGAAATCGGGCTGATTTTTTCCCGATGAACCCTGTCCAGCAGGCACGGATGTTTGGCAATAACAACCGCAGGTCCGTTTTCCCGGCTGAATTTCACCGCTTCTTTCATCAATGCTGAAAATTCTTCGAATCGGTACGGATCGCCCTGTTTGCAGAATTTGACCCCGCAGCCCTGAACCAGAGGCGCAATATCCACCGCATTCAACGGCTCCTGACATGCGCCGAATCCGCTTGCGGGCGTGGGCTGATTGCCGGTCATGGCAGTTGTCCGATTATCCAGAATCACCAGCACGAATTTCACGCCCTGAACCACCGCGTCAATCAATGGCGGAATCCCCGCGTGAAAAACTGTGGAATCACCGATAGTCGCCACGATATCCGGGCGTTTTGCCCCATGTTTGTAAGCATGATAAAATCCCGAAGCCTGACTGATTGCCGCGCCCATGCACAACACCGTATCCACCGCGCCCAGATTCAAGCCCAGCGTGTAACACCCGATATCGCCGGTGTAAATGCCTTTGGGAGCAGCTTTTTTAATGGCAAAAAAACTTGCCCGATGCGGACAGCCCGCGCACAGGGTCGGTCGTCTGCCCGGAACTGACGGAAGGCTGACCGTCTTGGAACTTGTGCCAGCAAATTTGCAGATGATTTCTTCGATCATTTCCGGCAGAATTTCGCCCACTTTCGGAACTGAGCCATCGAGTTTGCCCCTGATTTTATGGCGATCCGCCATCTGCATTTCGATCACGCCGACCGTTTCCTCGATAATCAGAATCTCCGCGTAAGTATTGAGCATCTTGTTAATAAATTCGCTGTGCAATGGGTAAGGCTGCAAGACCTGATATATCGGAATTTTCTCCCATAAACCGAGTTCTTTGGCAATTTCTTTGGTATATGCCGCCGCAACGCCGGACGTAATAATGACTTTGGAAGATGACGCTTCGGGATTGACATGAATCGGCGCGGTCGGCGAATATTTTGCAAGTGCTGCAAGTTTCTTCTCAAGCTCTCCGTGCAGCTTTAAGCGGAATTTCGGTGTTGCTGCCCATCTTCCCGGATTTTTTTCAAATTCGGGCTTGCGATTCAAATCGAGAATATCGCAGGAAAACACATCCTGACGCGCATGACAGACCCGTGTGGTCGGACGCAGCATAACCGGAATTTCGAATTCTTCGGACATGGCGTAAGCAATTGAAGTAACAGCTTTTGCCATAGACGGACAATCTGGGTCAAGCACGGGAATTTTTGCCATCATTGCCATCAGACGGCTGTCCTGCTCGGTCTGAGATGAATGGGGTCCTGGGTCATCCGCGCTGATAATGATAAATCCGCCTTTGGTACCGATGTATGCCGCGCTCATCAACGGGTCGGATGCCACATTCAAGCCCACCTGCTTCATGCTGACCGCAGATCTCAAGCCGGTGATGGCGGCAGTATAGGCAATTTCAAACGCCACTTTTTCATTGATTGCCCATTGAACGTGCATGGACAGATTTTCGGACTTCCCGATTTTTGCAATCGAAGCCAATATTTCCGATGCAGGCGTTCCCGGATAGGAGGCAGCTACTTTGCAGCCGTTTTCAATCAAGCCTCGTGCAATCGCTTCATTGCCCAGCATCAGTTTGCGATGATTCATTATTTTTTACTACCTTTCTACCATAATATCACGCCGTGCAGAACTCAGGCTTACCGTAAATCCGGCAATCACATCGGTCATGGACATCAGCATCAGAATCAAAAAAGACGCGTTTCCGACTGCTTTCACTGTGATAAATTCAATCAGAAATGCCACAAATACCAGCATGGATAAGACATGATCCGCAATCGAAGCAGTCGCGCCTTTGGTGGATTTGAAAATTTCGAAATACAAGCCGAAGATGCCGAGAATAATCAGAAGATTCTCCACGCTCAGCATAAACGTTGCGCCGGACATCAGGTCTGCACTGAATAATACCAGCGTCAATGCGGACTGCTGCTGTCCCGCAAATGCCAGCACATTATAAATTGCCAGAAGAAATGCAAAAAACGGAATATATTTCAATGCGTTCATGGCAGATTATCCTTTCCTGCACTGCAATTTCAAATCCGCCGCAATTTCATCCGACACCCGCGCGACAAATCGCCTGAAATCTTCACCTTCCAACGGCTTGCCCGGAGCAGGCACTTTGGCAAGGTCTTTGGGATGAACCAGATTCGGCGCATTGATCATGTCTGATTTGGGAACAACTTCGAATTCAGCCGGAAATTTATTTTCAAAATACATTTCCTGAAATCCCGCGAATTTCAACGCATGAGCCGTAGAATCCACAACGGCAATCTCATCTTTGCCTACGATGCCCTGCTTTTGGGCATTAACCAAACCGGCTAAGGATTCTCCGCCATGGGTGCAGGCAACATGCCCGTTGCGATTTGCCAGAAGCTGCCAGTCCATGATTTCCTGTTCTTTCACCTCGACCATGAAGACCTG
>CAZMDM010000423.1:0-21255 GCA_964564775.1 uncultured Desulfonema sp.
AAGGCAATCGCGGATTGTACGATGGCATTGACATGAGCGGTTCCACCAGCACTGCTGAGCTTGCAAAATTGCTGAATGCACCGGTCATTTTATGTCTAGATTGCACCAAAAGCACCCGGACTATGGCTGCTGCCGTACTGGGATGTGTTCATTTCGATCCTGAGGTGAAGATCAGAGGCGTGATCTTAAATCATGTTGCCGGAGCCAGGCACGAGGCGATTCTGAGGAAAAGCATCGAGGGGCATTGCGGGATTCCGGTATTGGGCGCGCTGCCCAAGCTCAATGAGCAGAATTTCCCGGAACGCCACATGGGGCTTGTGCCGACAGCCGAGCATGACTGGGCATATCAGTCTGTCGAAGCCATTTCAAAGATTACAGAATCCTACATTGATATGGACGCGCTGATTCGGGCCGCATCTCAGGTTTCTGATCTGAATTTTTCCGAAATAACGCAGATATCTGCAAAACTGACCATTGAAATCAGCGAAAAACCGACTATCGGTATTATCCGTGATTCCGCGTTTCAGTTTTATTATCCTGAAAATATCGAGGCACTCCGCAACGCGGGTGCTAAAATCGTTTTTTTCAGCCCGTTGAAAGATGATTCGATTCCCCCAATTGATGCGCTTTATATCGGCGGCGGATTTCCCGAAACCCATGCGGAGCAATTGGCGAATAATGTGCAGTTTCGCAAAGAATTAAAAGCTCTTGCCGAAAAAGGTCTTCCGATCTACGCGGAATGCGGCGGCTTAATGTATCTTGGCAATGAATTAATTTTAAAAGATAAATCATCCTATCCGATGACCGGTGTATTCCCGTTATCGTTCGAACTCTTCAAACGTCCTCAGGGGCATGGCTATACCGAAGTCGAAGTAATCGGGAAGAATCCGTATTTCGATATCGGCACGACATTCAGAGGACATGAATTTCATTATTCAAAGGCCATCAATTCCGACAGCAACAAAGCGGATTTCGCATTTTCCATGACTCGCGGCACAGGAATTGTCGGAAATAAAGACGGCTGCGTATATAAAAATGTTCTTGCCACTTACACCCATCTTCATGCACTGGGAATGTTATCTTGGGCAGAGGCTGTGATCAGAGCTGCGCGGCAGTTCAGAAGCAAATGAGTAACGGGCTCATAATAGAAGACCTGACAACTCCAGAAAGCTGAATCAGGATAGGCGGCGATGCATCCCCCCACATGCCGCCATAATCCGGAAAAAGAAGCTTGTGAGAAATCCGGGTTCGTCCGAATTTGTCAGTATTGTGCTGTTTTCAATCAATCTTTTTTCTCAAATCCGGCAAAAAAATCTTCCACTTTTTTGAAATTTTCTTCGACCATTTTCTTGAAGTCTTCACGCCCTTTTTTATAGGCACTGATCCATTCATTAACTGCTTTTTTCCCTTCTTCGGGAATCATGGGAGAATGATCCAGCATTGATTCTACCATTTTCTGAGTCTGCTCCTGAAGCCCGACCATTGCATTGAATGTGTTGTCAAAAGTGGTTTTCTGAAATTCGATAATCTGTTTGGTGATTTTTGCGGGTTCCATCGCGCCTGTTCCTCCTTGAATTTTCGGCATATTGAATTGATATGACGCCCCTTTCAGGACTGAATGAAAATAATTATAGCCTCGACTTTCAAATTGTCAAGAGAAAAATATTGCACTGCACAATAATTATTCTGATGTTGAGAAAAGTATCTTGATAATATTTATCAATAATAAATTGCTGAGAGATCGCAATTTTTATGGACAATCCATGTTGCGCTGTGTCATAAACCGATAGTGAATCCGAAACAGAAAATCCGGCAGGGATAGAAGTTTCAAAACCTTTACAAAGATTGTATTTTGTATTAAATAAGTATGCGGTGTTAAGTAGCGGGTGTTAGCGCTTGGACAAAAAAAGAACATAACACTTGACACTTGACATTTAACACACGAAGGAGAAACATCATGGAATTTACAACAGAAGCTTCCGGGCTGGGAGTTGTGATTCTTGACGGAGATCTGACCATAGATCATGCAGCCGGAATCAAAAATATACTGATACAGGCTTTGGAGAGTGCGAAAGAAGTGAGTATCCGTCTCAGAGATGTAACTGCCGCAGATATTTCCTGCCTGCAACTGTTATGTTCGGCACATAAAACTGCCGTAAAATCGGATAAGAAAATCACTTTGGATGACGGATGTTCGGAAATATTCAGACAGACAGTAGCAGACGCGGGATTTTCCCGATCCAGAGAATGCCAGCAAAACCCTTATGGCAGTTGTTTCTGGTCAGGAGGTGATTGAATATGGGCAAAACAATTATGACAGTGGATGATTCCGCAAGTGTTCGTCAGATGGTTAATTTTACTTTGAAAACATCTGGTTATGATGTGATCGAAGCCCGTGACGGAAAAGATGCTCTGGCAAAAATCGGCGGAGTGCGGGTACATCTGGTAATTGCAGACCTGAACATGCCAAACATGAACGGGATCGAGCTGATCCGGGCGCTCAGAGCCGATCCTGCCTATAAGTTTGTTCCGATTATTATGCTGACCACCGAATCTCAGGCTTCCAAAAAACAGGAAGGCAAAGAAGCAGGTGCAACTGGCTGGATTGTCAAACCGTTCAAGCCTGACCAGTTGCTCAATGTGGTGAAAAAAGTTATCGGGTGAAAAATAGGCTGATCGGATCATCAACAAAGGGAGAAACAGCATGAAATGGTTCCACAACCTGAATATCGGAACCCGGATTCTGAGCATTGTGATTTTTTTGTCAATGCTGACGATGACTGTTGCAGGTTACGGGATATTCCGAATCAAAGCCATTGGTGATGAAATCGAACTGGTCTCGGAACAAACACTTCCTTTATATGCCGAAATCAATGATATTGAAAATGCTTTTACGGATATGGTAATTTTGTTCGAACGCACTGTGCGGACCGAACTATCCGAAAGTGAAAATATATCCGGTGCTGCGGATACGGAATTCAGAAATTTATCCGAACAGTCTCGCAACGCATTTGTCAAAGCAGCGGAAATTATCGAGGTTGTGATTCGAGATACGGATAATTCTCAATTTGAAAAAGCGTTTAAATATATGCAGGACCAGTTGAAAGGTATCGAAAACAAAAGCCGCTCTCTTGAAGCTCACATTCTTCGAATATTTACAGCTATCAAAGAAGGAACGTTCAGTGAAAAGGATAACGGAATAGGAGATATCGGAAAATTTCAGGAAGAGTTGAGCCGTGATATTGACCGACTTGTAAAACAGATTAACAAACTTACAGATGAGGCAGCTTTGCATATTAAGCAGGATGACAGAAAAGCCGTTGTCGGCATGAGCATTCTCAGCATCCTGTCTCTGATTTTCGGAATTGCCATCGGAATTTTTCTGACTCGCGCCATTGTCAGCCCTCTGCACAAAGCAGTGAATATTTCCAAACAGATTGCCATCGGCGACTTACACGTGGAGATTTCATCGGAGAGCAGAGATGAAACCGGTCAGTTGGCGGATGCCATGAAACAGATGGTCAGCAATCTGAAAGAGGCGGTACAAGTCGCTGAGCGGATAGCCCTGGGCGACTTGGAGGTATCGGTTAAAATTCTTTCGGACAAAGATACTCTGGGGAAATCACTTTCCGCAATGATTTCCAATCTTAAAAATACCGCACAGATTGCCCGGCAGGTTGCCATCGGAAATTCGGATGTGAAAATTACGCCTTTGTCTGACAAAGACAGTTTGGGCATATCTCTGCAAAAAATGGTGGCAAGTCTGAATGATGCCGCCGATATCAGCGAGCGCATTGCAGACGGATATCTCGAAACCGAAGTCAGGCTCAGATCGGATAAGGACAGGCTTGGAAAATCCTTACGCAAAATGGTTCGGAATCTGAACAATATTGTTTCGGATGTCAGAGTTGCGGTGAACAATGTAACCGCAGGCAGTCAGCAACTCAGTGCCAGTTCGGAGCAGGTGTCTCAGGGAACAAGCGAGCAGGCATCTTCTGTCGAAGAAGTTTCTTCGTCAATGGAAGAAATGTCTTCCAATATTCGCCAGAACGCAGATAATGCACTCGAGACCGAAAAAATCGCATTGAAAACTGCTCAGGATTCCGAAGCAGGCGGCAAAGCTGTGGCTGAGACCGTTGCTGCCATGAAGCAGATCACCGCAAAAATCTCGATTATCGAAGAAATTTCCCGCCAGACCAACCTGCTGGCTTTGAATGCTGCCATCGAAGCTGCTCGTGCCGGAGAATCAGGAAAAGGGTTTGCGGTTGTGGCATCCGAAGTGAGAAGACTTGCCGAGCGCAGTCAGACATCTGCCATTGAGATCAACATCTTGGCAAAATCGAGCATGGAAATTGCCGCGAATGCCGGAGACATGCTGGCAAAGCTTGTACCGTATGTTCAGAAAACTGCCGAATTGGTACGGGAAATTGCCGCAGCTAGTCATGAACAGAGTGACGGGACAGAACAGATCAATAAAGCCATTCAGCAGCTGGATCAGGTGATTCAGCAGAATGCCACGGCTGCTGAACAGATGGCTTCCACTGCCGAAGAATTATCCGGTCAGGCAGAGCTTCTCAGCAATGCAGTATCGTTTTTCAAACTTTCGGATGACAAAAAATATAAGAATTTTGAATCATTGGAAAAGAAGGTTTGGAGACAGGAGCGTGAAAGTGATTTCGAATCTTTTGAAAACATTGAAAGTCGCTCAGTCACGGTAAGCGACAATGATAACCTTGGTCCGGGATTTGAACCATATTAGCAGGCGATTCAGACAAGCGAAACAAAGAAAAAGGGTAATATTATTATGAACAGCACTCGTAACGTATATCTCAGAATGCAGACGCTAAAGCAAGCCCGGCAAACCCTGTCCGAGCAGTTTCCCGGCTTCGGAATCATGCCCGGTGAAACCGTATCGGTGGCGGATGCGGTGGGGCGGGTGCTTGCGGAGCCGGTCGCGGCAAAAATTTCTTCGCCCAATTTTCACTCTGCGGCAATGGATGGGATCGCTGTCAAAGCCGAAGATACTTTCGGCGCGTCTGAAACTCGCCCCAAGCAACTGATAATCGGAAAAAATGCGTTTTACATCAATACGGGTCATATCATGCCGGAAAACACCGATGCTGTGATTATGATCGAAAATGTGTTTATGACCGATAAAAATTCGGCTCAGATCGAGGCACCGGCATTCCCTTGGCAATATGTGAGAAAAATGGGGGAAGATATCGTGGCAACTGAACTGCTCTTTCCCCGAAATCACAAAATCACGCCCTATTGCATCGGTGCGCTCTTATCCGGCGGAATATTCAGCGTACCGGTGCGAAAAAAACCGAAATTGCTGATTATTCCGACAGGTTCGGAGTTAGCGGATTGGCAGAAAACGCGGATCGAAACGCTTGATCTGGGAAAAGTCATCGAAAGCAATTCGACAGTTTTGGGCAAACTCGCGGAAGCCTGCGGAGCAAGCTATGTGCGCCATGAAATACTGAAAGATGATTTGGAAAAAATCACTTCGGCTGTCAGAGAAGCTGTTAAGCAAGATTATGACATGGTACTGACCATCGGAGGCTCGTCTGCCGGATCAGAAGATTATTCCAAAAATGTGGTGCTTGAATTGGGTGAAGTTCTGGTTCACGGCGTTACCATGATGCCCGGAAAACCCCTGCTGATCGGCAAGGTGAACCACAAACCCGTGTTCGGCATCCCTGGTTATCCGGTATCTGCAATTTTGGCATTCGAGCAGTTTGTGCGCCCTCTGATCTGCCGGATGCTCGGACAACCTGAACCCGAAATCACCGAAATCAAAGTGGAACCCGGTCGGAAGATCGCTTCTAAGCTCGGTGTCGAAGAATTTGTCCGGGTAAAGCTGGGTAAAGTCGGAGATCGTATTGTGGCAACGCAGCTTCCCAGAGGCGCGGGCTGTATCACTTCGATTACGGAGGCAGACGGTATTATCCGCATTCCCAATGAATCCGAAGGTATCAGAGATGGCGAGCAGGTGATGGCTGAATTGCTCAAGCCGCTGTCATCATTGAATAATACTCTGGTCGTGATCGGAAGCCATGACAATACTCTAGATGTTTTGGCAGATGAACTCAGGGCAAGAAAAGACAGCCTGATATTGTCGTCGAGTCATGTGGGCAGCATGGGCGGGCTGATGGCAATCCGCAAAGGGGTCTGCCATTTGGCAGGTTCTCATCTGCTGGACACTGAGGACGGATCATACAATGTATCTTATATCCGAAAATATCTTCCCGATACGCCGGTAAAATTGATTCATCTGGTCTATCGGGATCAGGGGCTGATTGTGCTGCCGAATAATCCGAAACATATCAGAAGCATCGAAGATTTGGCGCGGGATGATGTCCGCTTTATCAATCGTCAGGGCGGCTCGGGAACACGGATTCTGCTGGATTTCCGCCTTAAAGAAGTCGGAATTGCGCCATCGGCTATACGAGGCTATGAAACAGAGGAATTTACACACATGTCGGTTGCAGTTGCAGTATTAAGCGGCGCGGCAGATGTGGGGCTCGGCATTTATGCAGCGGCAAAAGCATTGAATCTCGGATTTATTCCGGTTGTAACCGAACAGTATGATCTGATAATTCCCCAAGCTTATTTCGATTCTCCGAATATTCGGATTCTGCTGGAAACGATCAATTCGGCAAATTTCAGGCAGAGAGTCGAATCTTTGGGCGGATACAGCACGCGGCGTACCGGAGAGGTGATTTAAAAGTATCGATAGTAGTATAATTTTGATCACTACCAGAGTATCAATCTGTCGTTATCATCCGAATGATCGCCTTAGAGGTATATTCCCCCAAATCCGCCAGGGAATCATTCGGCAAAAACAAGGAGGCATTGTTGGAATACAGACAACTGACTGATGCTGGAAATTCTTCATCCGCCCGATACAGAATGTAGCATAATGCGATTTTCGGCAGAGGACGCACCACAAACGCAAAGTCTCCGCCGGAATAATTCTTACCTTTCAGAATATCCGAAATTTTCAGAAGATTCTTCTCAATCTTTTCCGCATAAGGAATCAGAATCTGCTCTGTATGCGTGGCATACGCGCTGACGTATGGCATGGTATCTGGAAACTCTTTGAATGCTTTGAATGGTTCTTCGATACAGGCAGCAGGTTTGGCGTGAAGCGCATATAGTGATAAAATAATGCCGATAACTCCCCATTGTTCAACCCCGTTCAGATGGATGGCTTGAGGAGTGATTCTGCATTTTTCTCCGAAAGCATCAAATTCAAGCTCATTGTTATTCCGAATAGCACCGACAGCCTCGGCAATATCAGCCGGGAAATCGGCATACAGTTTGTCCAGATTCTGTCGGACGATGATTGCGTAATTGTTGCTCATATTCATCCAATTCTCTTTATTCTTCGCTTCTGCCCGGAATGCCCGTATTCCACGCCATGCGTGAGAGCATGGTGTATCCGCAGGCAATCGGCGGTTATCAACAATCTCTCCGCATCGGAAATAACTTGCCAAAAAATCCTTTTTATATCATATTGAAAATATATGATAAATCATAGTATGATATTTATAAACGGTTTTCGTGGCTAAGTCAAGAAAAATAAGAGCTATATGGAAGATGACCTTTTTATCGGACATTTTCGAAATGAATTTCAGGGCTGAAAAAACTTCTTTCCATTCTGAGCTTGATAATTTCGAAGAGAACTCCTATGATAGAAGATCGATTTCATATCGGAGAAAAAAATCATCCGGTTCCGAAGGGTACTCTTGAATATGAAAGTTATTTTTCAGATTCGATATAACTTTCTAAAAACGGATATATTCAGCAATGCCTTGAAAAAACTTCGGTTTTTTGAAATGCCTGTCAGTGTAAATGTATATGGTTCAAATTATGATATTGTTCTTTTATCGAAAAAAGATAAAAATCAATCAGGAGAAAAGATATGACAAGAGTGGAATTGGCAAAAAGAGGAATCATCAGCGATGAAATGAAGACAGTGGCTTTAGCAGAACACGTATCTGCTGAAAAACTGGCTTCTGACATATCCGAAGGGCTTACGGTCATTACCAGAAACACGCTTCATAAGATAGCGCCTCTCGGAATCGGCAGAGGACTTAAGACCAAAATCAACGCCAATATCGGTACGTCAAAGGATAAGATTTCTCATGACGATGAGATGAAAAAGCTCGATGTGCTGATCCGCTTCGGTGCAGATGCGGTGATGGACCTGTCAACCGGTGGAAATATCCGGGATTTCAGACATGCGATTCTGAAAAATTCTTCTGTTGCAGTCGGCACAGTTCCGATTTATGAAGCTGTGGTCAGAGCAGCAGAAAAATACGGACGCATTGCGAAAATGTCGGCGGACGAGCTTTTCGAAGTGATCGAAGAACATGCGGAAAACGGTGTTGATTTTGTTACAGTTCATTGCGGGATCACCCGAAAAACCATCCAAAGGCTCAGAGAAGATCAGCGAATTTTAGATGTGGTGAGCAGAGGCGGCGCGTTTTTACTGGAATGGATGATTTACAATGACAAGGAAAATCCCTTATATGAGCAGTATGACAGACTGCTTGAGATGGCAAAAAAATACGATCTGACCTTAAGTCTCGGAGACGGCTTCAGACCCGGATGTCTCGCGGATGCCACAGACCGAAGTCAGCTTGAGGAACTGCTGACTCTCGGAGAACTCAGAGACAAGGCAATAGATGCCGGAGTTCAGGTGATTATCGAAGGACCGGGGCATGTGCCTCTGAATCAGGTGGAACTGAACATAAAATTGCAGAAAGAAATCTGCAAGGGCGCGCCGTTTTATGTACTGGGACCCCTTGTAACCGATATTGCAATGGGCTATGATCATATTGCTGCGGCTATCGGCGGAGCCATTGCCGGTGCTGCGGGCGCGGACTTTCTGTGCTATGTTACCCCTGCGGAGCATATCGGGCTTCCCGATGTCGAAGATGTCAAAGAAGGGGTGATCGCATCCAAAATTGCCGCCCATGCTGCCGATATTGCCAAAGGCATTCCCGGAGCAATGGAAAAAGATCGGCAGATGGCGATATATCGCAAAAATCTCGACTGGAAGGGGCAGATAGCTCTGAGTTTTGATCCTGAAAAAGTCCGGGAAAAAAGAGGTCAGGCTCCGCCTGCGCTTGCAGAAGTATGCAGTATGTGCGGCGAATTTTGTGCCATTAAAACTGTCGAGAGAGCTTTACATAAAAAATAGGATAGTTATGAAATCTTATCCCAAAACAATCTGTATTGTTTCTCCGTTTCCGCCGCCTTTCGGAGGCATGGCAATTCAGGCAGAAAAAACAGCAACCCATCTGGAGCGGGAAGGCTTTGAAATTATACGGATCAAAACCAACCCGGATCTTCCGCAGGCTCTGAAATGGGTGCTGAAAATTCCGGTATTCAGAACATTGGTGAATACGGTGTTTTTTCTCTGCACGCTTCATAAGGCATTGCTGAAATCCGATGCAGTGTATTTCATGACTGCTTTTCCGAATTTTTTTCTGTGGGTTACTTATCCCGCGCTGATTCTGATCAGACTGCACGGCAAAAAAATCATCCTGAGTGCCAGAGGCGGAGCTGCGGAACCATTTTTCAAAACATACAAAGCTCTGATCCGCCCGATTCTGCTTAAAACAGACCTGATTGCCGCTCCGTCCGGGTTTTTAAGAGATGTTTTCAAAAAATACTTTGACATCGAGCCGGTGATTATCCCCACGATTGCCGATTTTTCTCAGTTTTTTTTCCGGGAACGGGAAAGTTTTCGTCCGTTGCTGCTGGCAACTCGCAATCTGGAAGAAATCTATGATATTGCCTGTATTATCCGAGCATTCAAAATGGTGCATGATCGCTTTCCCGATGCCCGGCTGGGAATCGTGGGAGACGGAAGTTTGCGAAACGAGCTGGAATCTCTCGCATCTTCGCTGGGGCTTTCCCAACGCATTATTTTTTACGGAGCGATGAATCATAAAAAAATTCAGGCAATTTACGATCAGTACGATATTGCAGTGAATGCCTCGAGAATTGACAATCTTCCCGGCACGATTCTGGAAGCCTTTGCCACCGGGCTTCCGGTAGTATCCACCGATGCAGGCGGAATCCCGTATATCGTGGAAAACGGCGTTACGGGCTTGCTGGTCAGTGTCGGAGATCACAAAGCTCTTGCCGAAAATGTGATTCGGATTGTCGAAACTCCTGAACTCGGAAAATCTCTTGCCAAAGCAGGGATTCAGCATTGCCAAAGCTACTCATGGGAGCATGTGAAAAAAATCCTGATCCCTCTGCTGATGCAGATGGCATAAAATGCAATAAATTACGGTATTGCTGATGATGAAACGATTGAAATTAGGCGCTCAGCTCAATATTTCGTTTGCACTGGTCTTGTTTGTGCCGATGATGATCGCAACAGTGTTTTCCATTGTCTATTACAGTACCAAAATTCAGAAAGAAGCTGTCAATTCGATTACTTCCGATCTGAAAATCGCTCAGTTGATCTATCAGAATGCCGAAACCGAATTGAACAATCTTGCCAATTCATACTCTCAGAAAAAAGAAATCACCGTGCTGCTGGGCTTGAATCTGGGGGAAAAAATCGGAGCAGAACTCGATAAATCCGCGAGAACAGACGGACTCGATATGATTACAGTGGTGGATACCACGTATAATGTTCTTGTTCGTTCCCACGCGCCGTCCAAAATTAACGAGCCTTATCCGAATAAAGTCTATATCTCCCAAGCATTTTCAGGAAAATCCTCTTATGGTACGGAAGTGCTTGATATCGGAGAACTGAAGCAGGAAGGGTTCAAAATTGACGAGCGATTGTTTTCTCAGAATACATCGGTATTCACACTGACCGCCATTGCTCCGGTCTATGACCGGCAAAGAGAAAATATCATTGCTGCCATTATCGTGCGGAGAATTCTGAACAACAGACCTGGACTGATCCGTGAAATCGCAAAACATCTCAGCGTCAGAGCAGCGCTATTCGAGCATAGCCATCTGATACAAGTATCTGAAACTTCAGGAAATACCGAGTCTTTTGTCCCTCCGCCACCCGAAATTCTTGCCAAAGTGCTTGAGCAAAATATTTCACCCGAAGTTACGGATATGCGAAAACACGGCAGTATTTCGAAATATCTTCCCATTACGGATTTCAATCATAAACCGGTCGGGATTCTGATGGTACAGACCGGGACAGAATCCTATCTGAATACCCGGGACACTGCTATCGTAACCCTATTGGCAATCTTTGTCGTGGGCTTTATTCTGGCATTCAGCATCAAAACTATTATCGAGCGCAGGATCGTCATTCCGGTAAAGCGTCTCAAAGAAGGCGCGGACAAAATCGGTAGCGGAGAATACGGCTACACGCTCAAAGTGCTTTCGGGAGATGAAATCGGAGAACTGACCCAGTCATTCAACAAGATGTCCGGTGAATTGCAGCAATATGACCGGCAGTTGAGAGAACATAATTTGTTTCTGGAAGAACGGGTGAAAGAACGCACAGCCGAATTGCAGATGGCAAATGAAGAACTGACCGAAGCCAATACGGTTTTGGAAGAAACGCTGGAACGGCTCAATCCCGGAGTTTCCAAGCTGATCGGCAACAACAAGCAGCAGTTGGGCTTGGTATATGCAACCGAATTGGTAGCAGATGTATGCAGTTATACCAAACTCAATATGATTCTGGGCGAAACCCTGATGGGCGAGTTTATGCGGAAATTTTTCAGGGAAAGCCACAAATTGCTTGCCCAATATCGCGGCATGTTCGACAAAACTGTCGGCGATCAGATCGTGGCAATTTTCGGAACTCCCAAAGATTATTCGCCCGCAAGTCCGATTCATCCCTTTGATGCGATTGCCTGCGCTCTGAAACTGGTCAGAGCAGCAGAAGCCATCAATGCGGAAATGCAGGCAGCGGTTCAGGACAATTATACGGCTATTTCCATCCGGCACAAATCTTTATCGGATGAAGACCGGAAAACTATAAAAATCGAAGAGTTGAAATTTCAATGCCGTATCGGTATCAATACTTCCAATCCTGCCAGCGACCGGGAAATCGACCGTATGCGGATGGTGATGATGGGTGCGGAAACGTATGCGGATTATACGGCTCAGGGCGGTGCGGTGATTTATGCGTTTCGATTGGAAAGCAACGGTACTCCGGGACATATTCATATCGGAGAAAATACCAAGCGGCTGACTTCCCATGCCTATCATCTGGAAGAACTGCCGCAGATCACACTCAAAGGGCTGGGCATTCAGAGCGGATACAGAGTTATTTCCTATCAGTCCGTATTTGAAAGCATTTATCCCAAAACCCAATTCTATCAGAAATATGCACATAATGTCCCGGCATTGCCCGATCAACTGATCCGTCAGATCAGAATCGGAAAAATTCAGATCAGAGAAGTGAAAAAAATCAACGAATATCTCGATGTGGATATTCCGTATCTGGAACATCTGTCAGGTGTGTATAATCTTTGCATGGCAAGGGCATTATTCGCGTATGCACTCGGGGAATCACTGGGATCGGATATCGGAAAGCTCAACGCGATTCTTTTTGCCTCATTGTGGCATAATGCACTGTCATTGCATCACGAATCGGAGTCATTTGAAGTATCCGGGCTGGAAACGCAAATTCCCGAAAGCATTGATGCAGAACTTGTGAAGGATATTGTAACCGATCTTCAGCAGCAGGATTCAGAATCTGTCGAAGCTTCGATTATCAGACTGTGCAATCATTTTGATCAGACTGTGTTTGACCGAACCTATATGCAGACCCGAAGCCGGGAGGTTGTTTCCGGCAAAGAAGCGATTGTGCTAATGAAGCTCGAAGGAAAATATGATAAACATTTGCTGAGCGAACTTGAATTATTAATGATTTCAAAAAATTATGAACAAATATCAGATACCTGCATCTTATCCGATTCTCTCGTACTTCCCAAAGACCCAAAGCGTCTAGCAGAAGTTATTGAGAAAACACTTTCCGAGGATCAGCGCAGGGAACTGATATCAGAACTCTGCGGAGAATGATGCTCCTGACTGATATTTCGATAGAGCAAGGGTTTGGATAGTTTGGGCGAAGGTTGTTAAAAAAATCTTGACATCCGCAGCAAATTATGAAAGATAAGTTTATTTCAACCGAAGGGAATGAATCCCTCATCATTACAGGTTTCATCAATCAATCAACGTATAACGCCATGAAGGTGCAGTGTCCCAATTATGGGTCTTCTTCGTGGCGTTTTTTATTTCGGAAAAATAATTGTTTTATCAGGAGGATAGGAATTCGAAGAATGGAATGGCTGAAAGAAGCGGTTGACTACGGAATCATTGCCTTTCTGAGTCTGATGAGTGTTGTAGCGCTTGCTGTGGCAATCGAGAGATATCTGGTTTATACGCATATACAGATCAAAGATTTTTCCGATAAAAAATCGCTCGAACTCGAAATCACGAAGAAAATCCATATCATCGCCACTATCGGAAGCAACGCGCCGTATATTGGACTGCTGGGAACGGTTCTCGGAATCATGCTCACTTTTTACACGATGGGCAAAGAAGGCTTTATGGATACTGGAAAAATCATGATCGGACTCAGCCTTGCGCTGAAAGCAACCGCTGTAGGATTGCTTGTGGCTATCCCGACGATTGTGTTGTACAATTTACTGTTAAGAAAAGCGAAAGTTTTAATGATGCAGTGGGAGATTGTTCATGGACGAGAAAGAGTTTGATTACATGAATGTCATCCCTCTGGTGGATGTGATGCTGGTGCTGCTGACCATCGTCCTGACCACATCGACCTTCATTGCTTCGGGAGGGATTCCTGTCGAACTTCCCAAAGCATCGAAAAGCATGGAGGAAACATCGAAGGCGCAGATTGTCAGCATCGAAAAAAACGGCGGAATCTATCTGAATTCGGCTCAGGTATCTCTTGAAAAACTGAAAGAAGATATGAGGCAGATTCACAGAGATACGCCGATACTGATCCGGGCGGATAAAGACATCCGAGTTCAGGCATTTGTGGATGTGCTGGATATTGTCAAAACGCTTGGTTTCAAAAAAGTGAGTTTGCAGACGCAGGAGAAAAAATGAGTTATCAGGCAAAAGGATTGCAGCTGTCTTTGCTGATTCATGCAGCAATATTTCTGATGATCACCAATACTGGCATTTCCGAATCCCGTTTAAACCCGCCTGTGGCGATTGATCTCGGCATTATCAAAGAAGTGCTGGAAGAACCTCCGCCTCCGCCGTCTGAGGAGAAAAAACCGGAAGAGCCACCGAAAGTCGAGGAAATTGTGCCGCCGCCTCTGACGAAGATCGAACCTGTGCAGAAAAAAGAAATGCCGGTTCGTACCAGAAAAATCAGAGAAGCCCCGAAAAGAATTGCCCGAGCGGAAAAAAAAGAAGTTCCTCCTACAAAACAGGAAGAAGTTAAGGAACAGCCTGCGCCTGCCTCCGATCCTGCACCGGAGCAGCCTATCGAGAGTGATAAAATACTAGGTTCCGCGTTTTCGGAAGGTTCCGCAGTCGCGGCTATTGCGCCCGGAGGATCGGGCGGAGAAGGTGTCGAAGGCGGTACCGGACGCCCGAAATCCGCTTCAGTTTCGGGTTCTGACGAAGGAAGTTCGGATACTCTGGCATTCGGTAGTGCTTATGGACCCAGATACCGTCATAAAGAAATACCGGTCTATCCTGCTATGGCAAGAAGACTGGGCAAAGAGGGAAAGGTTGTCCTGAGGCTGACCATCGATGAGAACGGAAATCTGGTAAATATCGAGGTGATCGAGGATTCGGGATACGGTTTTGCGGAAGCAGCGATTGCCGCTGTGAAAAAATCCAGCTTTCATCCGCCCATGATGAACGGCAAGCCCATTCGGGCAAGGGCATTATTGCCTGTGAAATTTGCGCTCAGATGATTCTGGTACAGATTTCGGATCAGCATTGGGCAGTTTTCCTTTTCAGCAATGCCCAATCTTCATCCACAGTCTGCTGAATCTGATCGTAATCCCCATCTGTCAGATGCTTGAAGCGTCCCTGAATGCTCATATAGTCTTTTACCGGGCGGCTGCCGCTCATATTGAGCGTGTATCTGACACCGTTTTCCACCTCATACAACGGAAAAAAATTGCTCTGTACCGCAAGCCGGGCAACCCGGATACAGATTTCAGACGGCATCTTCCATCCGGTAGGACAACTGGCAAATACATGAATGAAGCGGCTTCCTCCCTTCAGGTCTTTGGCTTTCTGAAATTTCCGCATCAGATCGTCGGGATACGCGATACTGGCAGTTGCCGCATACGGGATGCGATGTGCCGCCAATGTCTCGACAATATTTTTCTTACGGGTCTGTTTGCCCTGTCCCGGCGTGGTCATGGTACGGGTTCCGAAGGGTGTTGCGGAACTGCGCTGAACTCCGGTATTCATATATGCTTCATTGTCATAGCAGACATAGATGAAATCCTCGTTGCGCTCTGTTGCGCCCGATAAAGCCTGCAAACCGATGTCGAATGTGCCGCCATCGCCAGCCCATGCTACCACAGTGGTTTCCGTATCGCCTTTTATATCCAATGCTGCCCGAAGACCGCTTGCCGCAGCACCGGCAGTTGCAAACGCGGTATGCAGCACAGGTACTTTCAGCGAGGTCTGAGGATGCGCGCCTGCCACAACCCCCCAGCAGCACGCGGGAATCACCAGTACGGTTTTCTCTCCCAACACCTGCAATGCCAGTTTCATCGCGATTGTCGCACCGCAGCCCGGACAGCCCAAATGCCCGGAATACATATAATCAGTCATCTTCACTCCTTTTGATTTCCGGAAATTTATTTCCGGGTCATATTGTCAATCTGACACAATCGAGCAGCAAAATAATTTCCCCATCTTTCACTGCAGCAGCCCATATCGGCGAAGAAGGGGTGATCTCTCGGATCAGTACCGGAAGCATTCTGATTTCCTCGATAAAAATCGGCATATCGATCTCCTGTATGCGATCCGCCATGAGTCCGATTTTTTTTCCCCCGTGCCGAATACACAGAATCATGGGCGACTGATATACCGGAGTCTGAGGAAAAGACAGTTTTTCATCCAAACGGAATATCTCGTCCAACTCCTGTCTGCCGACCTGATCCGGGCGCCGGATTTCGGAAATGTATGCGATATCCGTTCCCAGTCGGATATCGCCGATAGAAAATATCAGAACGCGAAGCGCTTCGCTGTGATTCATATCCGCACTTTTGCAAATATTTTGCTCAGATCCAGAAGTGTTACATATTTTTTGTTATACAGGGTCTCCCCCCCGATAGCAAATTCTTTCACGGCTTTATCCAAAGTGGAAATGGGTTTTCTGATATCAGAAAGCGGAACAGACAAGACATCTTCCACTGAATCTGTCAAAATACCTGAACGGATATCTTTGTCCGCAGCAATAATGATCCGGGTTTTTCTGCTGATCCGGCTGTCGGGAATCCTAAGCATTTTGTGAAGATTCAGCACGGATTCGATATCTCCGCGCACATTGATAATGCCGACAATGGTTTCAGGACATCCCGGAACATAAGTAATTTTTTCATAAGGTAGGATTTCTTTGACAGCATGTCCGTAAAACGCGTAATAATCTTCGCCCAGCGTAAATATCACGATTTCGATTTTTTCTTCGGCAGTATCAGAAACCTCCGCCGCGTGTTTCCGCTTTCTGAGTTCTGCCAATATCTGCTCTGTCCTGCTTTTGTCCAAAGTATCCCCCGATATGGCTTATATGCGTTGCAACTCCGGATTCTTTTTTACCAGTAACGATCTTTCAGCAGATACCATATACCCGAATATGATCCGGGTGAGATCACCTAGCTCCCAGTACCTCTTCCAGAACTCTGCTCAGTTCTTTCAGAGTGTATGGCTTATCTACGAAATTTCTGAATCCGTATTTCCGGTATTCCAGCATTTCCGGATTATTGGAATAGCCGCTGGATACGATTGCGGTGATATCGGGATCTATTTTCAGCAATTCCGACATTGCCTCGTTGCCATCCATGCCTTCTCTGACACTCAGATCGAGTATCACGACATCCAGCCGGGCATTGTTATTCATTTCTCTTTTATAGATTTCTATGGCTTCCACGCCGTCTTTTGCAGAGAGGACATCGTAGCCCAATTGTTCCAGCATCTGCTCCGCGACATCTCGGATAATTTCCTCATCATCCATTATCAGGATTCTTGCTTTGGCAGACATGACTTTTCCCTCTTTTATCCCGGATTCTGTCAGACGATCTTCCGATCCGCCCTGTTTTTTTGCCGGAAGATAGACATATATGGTTGTTCTGACACCTGATTTCGAATCTGCATGGATATAGCCGTCACGTTTTCGGATAACGGAATACACCAAAGTGAGACCGAGTCCTCTTCCCCTCTGATTGCCTGTTTTCTTGGTGGTAAAATAAGGGTCGAAAATTTTATCCAGATTTTCTTCGGAAATTCCGATGCCTTCATCCTGAACCGACACTTTGACATACTGTCCCGGCATCATCGAAAGTCCGGCTTCTTCTTCTCCCGTCAGCAGAGTAACGTTTTCTGCCGAAATTTTCACAGTTCCGCCTGAAGGCATGGCTTCGCAAGCCTTGATCAGAATATTCCTGAACGCCAGTCCCATCTGCTCCACATCGAACGATACTGCCCACAAATCCGGGGCTAATGATACATCACAGCGGATTCTGGGATCCGTAAGGCTGACTTTGATGCTCTCCCGCACCAGACTCAGCAAAGATTCGCCATGTTTGTTCAGGGGGCTGAGTTCGGAAAAAAAGCCGAACTGCCGCATCAGGATTCTGGCACCTTCACAGCTTTCCCGCGCATCGGTCAGCCTCTGAAATGCTTTGCTGTCCGTACTCAATCCCATCTGTGCCAGATCGATATTGCCAATGATGCCGGTCAGCAGATTGTTGATATCGCCGACAACACCGCCGGATAAACGGCTTAAATACTGAAATTTCTGCTCTTTGATCCGCTCTTTTTCATGTTTTTTTCGCTCGCTGATATCTCTGGCAACCAGCAAAATATCTGGATCTTCTTCCATGCTCATCATCACGGTCGCGCTGATCTCGATAGGAATCAGCCGAAAATCTCTGTCAATCAGTTCGGCTTCATACAGCAAAACTTTGCGGTCTCCGGAAATTTCATCATCTCCTTCGCCGGAAAGCTTTTGGCGCAGTACTTCGAAACGATCAGGCGGCAGCAGATCCGCAATGTTCATGCTCAGAAGTTCTTTTTCAAAATAGCCGCTGGTGAACACACAGGACTGATTGACATAGGTAATCCTGCCTTCCCGGTTGAAAATCAGAATGATTTCATTGGCACTGTCCAGCAGAAAGCGGTATTTGCTGTCCGTATCATCTTCAGACTCATTTCGTTTTCCATCCAGTATATCGCTGACAAATGAAATAAAACCTGCGATATTGCCTTTTTTATCTCTGAGATAATTCCAGTCTGTCTTCAACTCAACAGTCTGTCCGTCTTTTTTCCGGTATCTGGCAATCCACGGAAATGCCACTCGTTCACGTTTGGCAATCTTGACCAGATAATCGGTCAGGGATTGACGATCTTCTTCCGATACCATGAGATGCCATATTTTTTTCCCCTTCAATTCTCCGTCAGAATATCCCAGAAGCCGGTGCTGAATCGGATTGGCAAACGCAATCGTGCCATAGACATCAATCTCCTGAATGCCGTAGAGATTGGTCTCTATCAATGCTTGATAGCGTTTTTTGACTTCCAGCAAAGCCTCTTCAGCATTCCGACGCATATTTTCAGGCGGCTTGAGATCCTGCACCTGTCGGGACAACTCGCTGTAATCTTCAATATAAAATTCTTGTGTAATATCAGGGTCTTCCATTAACGATCTCCTGAGTATCAAAGGATAAAAACCTGACGGAATAAGATCGGATAGATTATAGCCGCTTTTGTACTTTTATGCAGCAAAAATTTTTATACGGCAGGAGTTACGCAGTTGAAATTCAACTTGCTGACTTTATTACGCGTGATATTTTATAATACTTAATAAATTCAATATATTGAAATTCAACAGCGTAACTCGTACATAGAATTATGGCCGAATCATATACTCCGATAAATCTGTTCCTGCTCATCCAAAATTTCCCGGATAATATTCATATCGGTCATAGGATTCATAATTACGGAGCGGAATACCACCGTATCTTCACAGCCTCTCCGCCGGAGCGTGGTTCTGGAGACAAAGCTTTTGCCGGCTTCTCTCTGAAGACGCTGAACCGTGATATTGATCTGATTCAAGCGTTCGTTGATTTCTTTTTTCTGCAAGATATCTGCCTGTTTCCATTCTATTTTCAATGATTTCGGAAACAGCCGGTATGTCAGGATATTCAATTCCGGTGCGGTGGTCAGTTCAAAGTTTTCTCTTTTCCGAATCTCATCGGCAAAGGCTTTGGCGGTTTCGATGCCATGCTCGATCAGCAGAGCATAACCGCGTTTGCCCATGATTTCCAAAGCACTCCCTAAAACCAGAGATGTGGCTGCCCGTGATCCTTCCAGAGAGTGAATGCCCAAATCCACCGATCCGGGACGGTTGATATACGCGGCATGATATGCTATGGCATCGGTGATCCGGGGATTTTTGAAATAGACCATGCCGCATCCCATCGGCATATAAAACTGCTTGTGTCCGTCAATGGTTACGGAATCCGCGCGCTCAATACCGGAAAGCAGATGGAGGTATTTCTCGGACATCAGCGTAGGACCTCCCCAAGCCGCGTCCGCATGAAAATGAATGTTATGTTCCGCACAAATATCCGCGATCTGCGACATAGGATCCACCGTGCCGGTTTCCGTAGCGCCGGCAATTCCCACAATTGCCAGAATTTTCGTCTGAGGATCCGCCTGAAGTTCCCGAATTGTTTTTTCCAATCCGATCAGCGAAATTTTATTGCTGCTGTCCACATCTATCGGAATCAGATTGTCATTGCCGATGCCAAGAACTCCGCAAGCTTTTCTTAAAGAATAATGTCCCAATTGCGATACCAGAATCACTACCCGCCGAACTCCGTAAGCCTGATACGCTGCAGCCATGCCATGTTTTTCAACGTCTTTGAACAGCGTATTTCTGGCAACCCACAGCGCGCTCAGGTTTGCCAAAGTTCCGTCATCTGTAAAACTTCCCAGAATGCTTTCCGGTTTTTGGATATGTTCCTCATAAAACGCGTCATCGAAATTGTAAATCAGCCGGTGAATTTTTGCCAGCACCTGACGCTCGAAAATGGATACGATTTTGGAGGTTTCCAATTTGACCGGATTCTGGTTCAATGCTGCCATAACGGTATGTAGATGAACCATAAAAAACGGAATTGCAGACGTCATATGTCCGATAAAATACGGCGATGAAATATTGACTGCGTGAGGCGCAATATCCTCGATAATGCCTCGGATCACATCCGCGAGCTTTTTGGATGGGTGCTGACTGATGATACTGTCTGTAAAGCGATCCGAAAGCTCTTTCAGACTGGCTTCACGGGTAATACCCAGATGTTTTTTCAGAAATTCCTGCAAGCCGAACAGAATCTGCTCCATATATTTGAACAGAGCAGCTTTTGACGCATCGCTTTCCGGTCGGATAAAAATGCGCTGTAAGGTTTCCCAATTGGCGACCAGTTCTGTTTTCCGGGGAATCGGCATACTCATTTCCTATCAATCATTGCCAGCAATTGTTTGGCTTTCACCGTATCGGTCTGCTTCAGGCGGCGATACTGCTCGACTGCGCCGTCTTTATTGCCAGTCTTCAGATATTTCATGCCGAGGGCAAAACGGGCGGCCGCATAATTCGGGTTGAGATTCACTGCTTTTTCAAATTCGGAAATACTTTCTCTTTCCAAGCCGACTTTGCTGTAAGTATGAGCCAGATTGTAATGAATCTGAGCAATATCGGGGTTGATTCGGATAGCTTCTTTGAATGATTCGATAGCTTCTTTGAATGCGCCGAGTTGGGTATAGCTGAATCCCAGATCGAAATACGATTTGACAAACTTCGGATCAAGACGAATCGAATCCTTGAATGCGTCAATGGCTTTCCGATACAGTCTCAGCTTGCCGTAATTGCACCCCAGATTATTGTGAAATACAGCATTGTTCGGACTCAGGTGGATTGCCTGTTTGTATGCTTCGATAGCTTCGGCATGGTTGCCCAGCTTGTCATAACTGCATCCCAGATTGTTATAAAACGAGGCATTCTTCGGATCGAGCGAC
>CAZMDM010000424.1:0-3706 GCA_964564775.1 uncultured Desulfonema sp.
GATATATGCTGGTAAAAGGTCAGCGTGCGCCAATTGTCGGAAGAGTCTGTATGGACCTGACCATGCTGGACGTGGGGCATATCCCGGATATTGCAATCCGCGATGAAGTGGTTATTTTCGGAACTCAGGGAAATGAGTGCATTTCGGTGGATGAACTTGCCAAAATGCTGAATACCATCAATTATGAGATTGTTTCTACAATAACTGCAAGAGTAGTCAGAAAATATAAAGGATTATCTGTATGAAAGCATGGAAATTGGATGATGCTCAGAATCATTTCGGAGAAATTTTCCGATTATGCGTTCAGGAACCTCAGATTGTCTGTGATAAAAATGCTCCGATTGCTGCGATCATTGATTTCTCTTTTTTCAAAAAATTGACAGATAGTCAATTGTATCAGAAAGCTCCCAGCATTTCCGAGTTATTGGAAGAGCTGGATAAAATCAAAGCGGAAGAAGCTGTTGAGATTGAAATTCCGAGCCGCCATGATCGTCCGAATGCGATGTTCGAGGGGGATTGATGGAATTCCTCTGTGATACCAATATCATCAGTGAGATAATGAAACGCTCTCCGAATCCTGCTGTCAGAAAATGGATCAATCAGCAGACATTGATATACATGAGCGTTATCTCTGTCGAAGAAATTTATGCCGGTCTGGCTTATAAAGATGCTTATCGCCAATACGAATGGTTTGAAAAATTTATCCGACTTCGATGTATAACATTGCCTGTTACAGACTCGATAGCAGAGCGATGCGGAAGTCTGCGCGGGAAATTTCGTCAAAGAGGTGTAATCAGAACACAGGCGGATTTGCTGATTGCATCGACCGCTTATGAACATCATCTTGTATTGGCAACACGCAATGTGTATGATTTTGAAGAATGTGGTATTGAATTGTTTAATCCTTTTAAAACTCAACAATGATAGAAGCAAATCTTCCGTTACATGCAGCACTTTAAGCAGGTGAACGGGAATTTTCAGGGAGGAATTTACTATGCCGATGACGGTTTTGCTTCAGGAAGCTCAGGCATTCGAGATCGAATCTTATAAAAAACCCAAAGATCTGAAGCGTTTCAAATCAACTCATGTCGCATTTTCCGGGTCTCCGTTCAAACATCCGTATGATGCGGACAAGGTGATTCTGGTGGCTGATCCTTACAGCACGAACACATTTTATTACGAATTCAAAACCGAAGATGTGTCGTATGTGGAGGAACTGCCCGGAATCAGCAATCTTGACGGAGAAACGGTGATGATGGCAAGAGTCTGGGTGAAAAAGAAAAGTATCGCTGTGCGCTGCTCTCCGTTTGTGGTGGAAGACCTACGGGTTATTCATCCATGATTCTGGGATTTCAGAAACTTTCCGGGCAAGGCCTCAAACAGCCTGAAAATCAGCCTGAATACGATGACGCGGATGAGGAAGGACATGCGATCCTGTGTGCAAAGTGCAGAAGCAGAATCACTTCTGCCAAACAGCGGATCGAAGTATCCGGCGCACATCAACATGTATTTGCCAATCCGTCAGGAATTGTGTTCGATATCGGATGTTTTTCAGCAGCTCCGGGATGCGCGAATTTCGGCGCTCCGACATCGGAATTTACATGGTTTTCAGGCTTTGCATGGCGTTTTTCAATATGCGGCAAATGCCATCTTCATCTGGGATGGCATTACACCGGAGCCTCGGAAAGTTTTTACGGCTTGATTCTGGCAAATCTGATCGAAGAAACCCGAAAATGAAAGCAGGAAGAATAGATCCTGTACCGGAAGCCCGGATCATTCCGAAGTTCTGCCTGCCGCCCTGAACCGCCTGTATTCAGATGATTTCGATTATTTCAACTTCCCCAGCAAATGCAGCAACGCGGGTTCGAGTTCGGGATAGCGAAATTTGTATCCGCTCTCAAGCAGTTTCCGAGGTTCGACCTTTGCGCCGGAAAGCACCACTTCTCTGCCCATCTGCCCGAATGCGAGCTTGATCGCCCATTCGGGAACCGTCATCTTGGTCGGACGATTCAGCACCTTGCCCAGAATCTGCGTAAATTCAGCATTGCTTACCGGCTTCGGCGCGGTGAGATTGACCGGACCCGATATGCTTTCGTGATTGATAAGATGATAGATCGCGGCAACCACATCATCAATACCGATCCAACTCGTGTACTGACTGCCGGTTCCGAATTTTCCCCCGAATCCGAGCATGAACGGCAGCAGCATCCGCTCCAATGCGCCTCCCATCGGCGTCAGCGCAATGCCGATTCTGGCAAACACCACCCGGATACCCTTGTCAATAGCAGGCGCAGCAGCTTTTTCCCACAAATCACAGACTTCGGAAATAAAATCGTTTCCGCAGCACGCATCTTCGGTCATTACGCATTCGTCTCGGTTGCCGTAATATCCGATAGCCGACGCGCAGACCAGCACTTGGGGCAGAGGATTCATAGCTGCCGCAGCTTTGGCAATCAGTTCCGTGCTTTTGGTGCGGCTTTCGATAATCACCCGCTTCTTATCCGGCGTCCATCTGCCTTGTCCGATATGCTCTCCGGCAAGATGAACCATCGCGTTGATTCCCTTTATTGCCGAGGCATCAAGCTCGCCTTTTGCCGGATTCCAAAAGATTTCACCCTCTTTCGGATCACGCCTGACCAGCCGAACCACCTGATGCCCGCCGGTGGTCAGAAAGGGCGTCAATACCGAACCGATCACGCCGCTTGCGCCGGAAATCAGCACCTTAAGCGGAGATTTGTCTTTTCGGGACAGATGAGATGCCATATCCTGAGCAGTTGTGCGATGGCGATAGGCAAAAATGGCAGACAGCTTTTGTTCCACCAAAGGTGCTGCCAGAAAATTTCCGAACGGAGGAAACGGCAGCGCGTATTCGATCCGATCTTCCAGAAAACACGCGTCAGGTCCGTCCGGCTCGAACAAATGCGTATGTTCCCACAATGCAAAAGGTCCTCTGATCTGGCGGTCTCTGAACATCCGGTTTTCTTCATAATCCGTATGCTCTGCCGCCCATAAATAAGGCACGGGTCCGGCTTTCATCTTCAGAATTGCCTGACCGCCTTTGAGAATGCCGCCTTTGCGCTCGATCACTTTCAGGGGATCCCAAGGCGGAACCAGCCGTTCCAAGGCTCCGGGACGGGAATGCCATTGAAATACTTCCTCCACCGGCGCATGGATTCGGGAACGTTTTGTAAATATCCGGGTTTTCATCTTATAAATCTTCCACTTCGTGTTTCAGATTGCGGGTCATCAGCCGATACACCGCCTCTTTGGGCGAGGCATTTTCATACAGTACGTGATAGACTTCGTGGGAAATGGGCATCTCTACCTCCAGTTTCCGGGAAAGATCATAGACCGATTTCGCGCTCTTGACACCTTCGGCAACCATCCGCATTTCTGCCAAAATATCTTTCAAACTCATGCCCTGACCGATCTTTTTGCCGACCGTGTGATTGCGGCTTAAATCTCCGGTACAGGTCAGCACCAGATCGCCGATTCCGGCAAGTCCGGCAAAGGTATGCGGATCCGCGCCCATTTTCAAGCCCAGCCGCCGAATCTCAGCAAGTCCGCGAGTAATCAACGCTGCTCTGGTGTTCAATCCTAATCCGAGACCGTCAATAATGCCTGCGGCAATCGCAATCACGTTTTTGACGGATCCGCCCAATTCCACGCCGATCATATCGTCATTGGTATAAACCCGGAAATACGG
>CAZMDM010000425.1:0-4328 GCA_964564775.1 uncultured Desulfonema sp.
GACGGAAAAATCATCCGCATAAATATTCCGGCGTTGACCGAACAGCGCCGCAAGGAACTGGTCAAAGTGGTCAACAAAATGTGCGAGGAACATCGGGTTGCTCTGCGAAATCTGCGCCGGGATGCCAATGAAGTGCTGAAAGGTCTGAAAAAAGACGGAAAAGTTTCCGAAGACGATGCTCACAAAGGGCAGGATAAAATTCAGAAACTGACCGATGAGCATATCCGTCAGGTGGATGATATTTACAAAGAAAAAGAGAAAGAAATCCTTGAAATCTGATTTTTTCAAAAAATATCCGGAACTTGATCCGAACAAAATGCCTGCCCATATTGCCATTATCATGGATGGCAATGGCAGGTGGGCAAAAAAGCGCCTGATGAACCGGGTCATGGGACATGAGCGCGGGGTAAACGGGTGGTGGAAACTGTCCGCTCGTGCCATGACATGGGCATTCCGGTTCTGACGCTGTATGCGTTTTCCACTGAAAATTGGCAGAGATCTCAGCTTGAGGTTTCTGCCTTGATGATGCTGTTGAAAAGTTTTCTCAAATCTCAGCTTCAGGAGATGATGGACAACCATATCCGCCTCAATGCACTCGGACAGATCGAGCGCTTGCCCGAAGATGTCAGAAATCTTCTGCTCGAAACCATGAAGCTGACAGAAAATAATCGTGAAATGCTTCTGAATCTGGCATTGAGTTACGGCGGCAGGGCTGAAATTGTCCGAATGACTCAAGATATTGCCGGAAAGGTTCGGGACGGCTTGCTCAAGCCGGAGGATATTGATGAAAAAATCATATCCAACAGTCTTTATACCAAAGGAATGCCTGATCCTGATCTGATGATCCGTACCAGCGGCGAAATGAGAATCAGCAATTTCCTGCTCTGGCAGATCGCATATTCGGAACTTTTTATTACCCCGACCTTGTGGCCCGATTTTTCCACTGACGAATTGGTAAAAATCATTGTTGATTATCAACACCGTGAACGAAGATTCGGTAAGGTAAAGTAGAAGGATTTGCTATGAATACGCAGGCTATCCGTGCTGATTTCAATATCGAGCGGCTGCCAAAAGCCTTGCAGAGCAGATTTCGTGTGCTTTATTCTGATAAAGAGAAAAAGACGGATTATCTGCGTGCCGATGAGATATATCATGGAGATGCCAGAAAACTTTTACTGTATATCGAACCTGACAGTATTGCGTTAAGCGTATGGTCTCCTCCGTATTTTGTGGGAAAGTCTTATGAAGCGCATTTCAGTTTCGAAGATTGGCAGAACTTATTGGAAACTGTTATCAAACTTCATTTTCCTATTATCAAACCGGGAGGATTCTTGGCAATCAATATCGCGGATATACTCTGCTTCAAAGATTCTTCTATGCCGCGTATCCAAGCCGAAGCAGCAAACAGAAAACGTTCTCCTGTCAGCAAAGAAGATGTGCTGAACGCAATGAAAGAATATCCTGATTATAGTCGTTATGAGTTGGCAAAATTATTGGGATGCAGCGAACAGACCATAGATCGGCGGCTTAACGGCAATAATATACGCGGCGGAAAATATGAAACGCAGACCAGAATCAGGATTGTCGGGGGATTGATTGAAGAATGGGCAATTAATGCGGGTTTTTATCCTTATGACCGAAGAATCTGGGTAAAAGATGTCGCATGGGAAAATTCCCGATGGACGAATTTGTCTTATCGCTCCGCAGATGAGTTTGAATATGTATATTTTTTTTGGAAACCCGGCATCACAAAATTCGATAAAACAAGGCTGTCTTCGGATGAGTGGAAAAATTGGGGATCGAGAGGGGTGTGGCATTTCCCTTCGGTCAGGGCAAATAACGATCATGAAGCCAAATTCCCGATAGAATTGCCGACCCGTGTCATCCGTCTGCTGACAGATCGGGGCGATATTGTTCTGGATTGTTTTATGGGGAGCGGAACAACGGCTGTTGCTGCCATACGCGAAAAACGTCGGTATATCGGCATAGAAATTCTGGAAAAGTATGTCCGCTTGTCGCGTAATAAAATCGCAGATGAAACAGGAAATCTTTTTGCCGAGAACTGAGCATGATTATCAATCCTTATGACTTAGCCGAAAATCCTGACAGATTGGAAGAAGTCGAAAGAGCATCTCTGCGCCTGCTTGTCCAAGCTGTTTATGATTACAGGGCTTCTGCTCTTGAAATTTTTCGTGAAGAAAACGATTTCATATCGGATATCGGAGAAGATATTACCAGAGAGGCATTGGAACGCTTGGGAATGCCCAAAATAGATCAGAGATTATTCGGTAAAGTGGATTACAAGCGGGCATGTTATCTGTTTCATCCCGATTATACTCTCAAACAAGCATTATTTGTAGATTCGAAAGCAGAGAAACTCAGCGGACAGGGTACGGCAACGCTTCAGATTACTCAGATTTCTATGAGGGTAAAACAATTCCGTTTCGGAAAAGAAATTGATGAAGCAGGCAGATTGCCTATGATTTTGTCTCTTAAAGGAGAATCGTATCTTACGACAACCCTGTTTGTGAAATATAACTACGCTGAAGAAAATAAATTCAATATTCTTAAGAGTATAACGGTTACAGCAGTTCCGAACGGAATGCTTCAGGAGCGATATAACCCGAATGCCGATGATACTATTTGGATTGCAGGACGCAATGCACCTACTCTTGGGGAAGAATTCAGGGTGAGACTGAGTTTTTCCCGCCTGAAACAGAAAGCAAACTGGCGTGTTCAGCATATTCCCATGCCGCCGGAAGAATTTTTATGGGTATTTTAAACAATATCAACAGGAATTGAGCCATGCACCTACAACGAGTGATCACAGCTATTGCGGCTCTCCCGTTTCTGATTTTTCTGGTCTATAAGGGAGGGATTTGGTTTTTCGGATTGATTGTAGCAGCGTGCTTTTTATCGCTGTATGAGTATTTTCGCATCGCATTTCCCTCTCAGATCAATTCCACAACTCGGATGACTTTGCTGGGAATCAGCTTCGGTATGGCAGGCGCGATGATCTGGTGCGCGTATCGTGCAACCTATCCGATGGTAACAATTCTGATTTCCGTGAATCTGCTGATCTGCGCGTTGTTTTCACTGACCCGATTCAAGTCTGAGCCGCAGATTCTGCAAGATGTGGCAACTCAGATTCTGGGCATGATCTATATCGCATTATCCTTGTCTTTTCTGATTATGATCCGTCAAAGTCCTGATGGCATGATCTGGATTTTCTGGATTCTCGGCATTATTTTTGCCGGAGATGTGGGTGCGTTTTATGTGGGAAGACAGTTCGGACAGCACAAGCTTTGCCCGTCTGTCAGCCCCGGAAAAACCGTAGAAGGCGCAATCGGAGGCATATTGGCAAATATTTTGCTGGGTGCTGTCGGAAAATTTTTTCTGCCGACATTGCCATGGGGACAAAGCATTCTGATGGCGATCTGTATCGGTATTGCCGGTCAGATCGGGGATTTATTCGAATCCGAGTTCAAGCGGACCACAGGCGTCAAAGATTCTGGCGTGATTCTTCCGGGACATGGCGGCATCTTGGATCGCATTGATGCGCTTTTGTTTGCTGCGCCAATTGCATTTTTGTTTAAGAAATTCATATTGGCATGAAATTGAAAATCGTAATTCCCCCGATCAAATGTCAGGGAATCAAGACAAAACTTGTTCCGATCATCAGACAGATTGTGCAATATGATCAAAACGGAAAATGGATTGAGCCGTTTATGGGATCGGGGGTGGTGGGATTCAATATCAAGCCCGAAAATGCTGTGTTCGCAGACAGCAATCCCCATCTGATCCATTTTTACAATGCGATATCGAATGGCGAGATAGACAGTTTCGGCATCCGAAAATTTCTCGAAAATGAAGGGCAGAAGCTTTCAACATCCGGTAAAGACTATTATTATGAGGTGAGAGAGCGGTTCAATAAAAACAATTCGCCTTCGGATTTTCTTTTTTTAAACCGGGCATGTTTCAACGGGGTGATCAGATTCAACCGAAAAGGCGGATTTAATGTGCCCTTCGGTCATAAAACCGAGAGATTCTCAAAAGCATATATTACAAAAATCGTGAATCAGATCAAACAGGTATCTTTGCTTTCGAGAGAAATGAACTGGAGATTTGTCTGTCAGGATTTTCATCAGACATTACGCAATTTGTCGGAAAATGATTTTGTCTATTGCGATCCGCCGTATCTGGGCAGGCATGTGGATTATTATGACAGTTGGGATGAAAATATGGAAAACGAATTGTTTGCTCTTTTGGATCGGATTCCGTGTAAATTCATTTTAGCAACATGGCATAGTCATCAATACAGACAAAAT
>CAZMDM010000426.1:0-2528 GCA_964564775.1 uncultured Desulfonema sp.
CCTGAACCAGCCATTCGATACCGATATCCGGGTCAGACCATAAAATGCCGCCTTCATCCTGCGGCGCATAAAACTCCGAGCATTTGTAGCAGAATATCGCATCATCGCTCAGTACGCAGAATCCGTGTGCAAAGCCTTCGGGAATAAACAACTGGCGGCAGTTTTCCGATGATAAATAAACGCCGGTCCATTTGCCGAAAGTGGGAGAGCCGGGACGAATATCCACCGCCACATCGAATACTTCGCCTTTCATCACCTGAACCAGTTTTGCCTGCGGCTTGGTGATCTGATAATGCAGCCCCCTGAGTGTTCCTTTGGCGGAATAGGACAGATTGTCCTGCACAAACACCCGGTCAATGCCTGCCTGACGATATTTTTCCCGATGATAGGTTTCCATGAAAAAGCCGCGCTGATCTTTGAACAGCTTCGGCTCTATGATCAGAACATCTTTCAGAGAAGTCGGAATCACGTTCATTCGGACTCCTTTGCCAGCTTCAGCATGTTCATCAGGTACTGACCATAGGCATTTTTCAACATCGGCTGCGCCTGTTTTTCCACCTGTGCCGCATCAATATAGCCTTTGCGGAATGCGATTTCTTCGGGACATGCGATTTTCAAACCCTGACGCTGCTCGATAGTTTCAATGAAATTCGATGCCTGCATCAGCGTTTCATGGGTTCCGGTATCCAGCCATGCAATGCCTCTGCCCAGCTTTTCGACTTTCAACTGCTTCATTTTCAGATACGCCACATTGACATCGGTGATTTCAAGCTCGCCTCTTGCGGAAGGCTTCAAATCCGCTGCAATATCGAGTACCTGATTATCATAATAATACAAGCCGGTAACTGCGTAATTCGATTTGGGTTTTTTGGGTTTTTCCTCGATATCGAGCGCATTGCCGTCTTTATCAAAATTGACGACTCCATAGCGTTCCGGGTCTTTGACCCAATAGCCGAACACCATCGCACCGACATCCAGCTTGGATGCGTCTTCGAGTTTGCCGCTCAATCCGTGTCCGTAAAACACGTTATCGCCCAGAATCATGCACACATTGCCGGAACCGACAAATCGTCTGCCGATGATGAATGCCTGAGCCAATCCTTCGGGACGGGGCTGTTGTTCATAAGAAAAATTCAATCCCCACTGAGATCCGTCCTGCAACAGTTTTTCGAATAACGGCAGATCATGGGGCGTTGAAATAATCAGTATATCCCGGATATCGGAGAGCATTAGCACCGAAAGCGGATAATAAATCATAGGTTTGTCATACAGCGGCAGGAGCTGCTTGCTCACCACCTGCGTAATCGGATACAGACGGGTTCCCGAACCGCCTGCGAGTATAATGCCTTTCATAAGATCACCCTGAATACATGCAAAGTGTAAAATTAAAAGATATTAAGATTATCGCAATTTTGCAACTTTGTCCATAATGATATTTATAAATTATTGATTCAGAAATGAAAATTACCATAAAAAAATCGTATGCTCAGATATCTTTCAGATATGCTTACAGATTGAATTGATACTTCAGCCGTGTTATAATGGCATTTCGATAGTGATTACACCGTAAAGGATAACGTCAGATGGCTGATCGGAAAAATGTATATGCGGTATTGTTGGCAGGTGGAACCGGAACGCGGCTGTGGCCCGTATCCAGAGAGCTGTATCCCAAACAACTGGTAAAATTTATCGGCAATGATTCATTGGTACAAAGCACGATCAAACGCTTGAATCCGGTGATTGATACAGAAAATGTTCGGATTGTCTGCGGGGACAAGCATTTTCACGAAATTGCGCGGCATGTGGAGATGCTAGGCATTCCGTCTGCCGGCAAAATCATTACCGAACCCTGCGGGCGGAATACCGCGCCTGCGATTCTGCTTGCGGTTTTAAACATTGTCAAAACCTCGTCCGATGCGATATTGTGCATTTTTCCGGCAGACCATGTGATTCGCGACATCCCTCTGTTTCATCAGAAAATCGAAGCTGCTATTGATCTCGCGGATCAGGGACATATTGTAACATTCGGTATTCAGCCCAATTATCCCGAAACTGGCTACGGCTATATCGAAGGAGATAAAGCTCTGCCCCGAAATGCCCTGACTATTAAACGATTTCTGGAAAAACCGGATAAGGAAACAGCACAGAAATTCATTGATGCAGGTAATTTTTTCTGGAACAGCGGCATGTTCGCGTTCAAAGCATCGGTATTGATTGATGAAATTCGGATTCATCTGCCAACGCTTTTGGACAAAATGCAGCAAAGTCTTTCTGCCAATCCCGATATGAGCCTTGAAGAATATCAGAATCTTCCCAATATTTCCATAGACTACGCAGTGATGGAGAAAACCAAAAAGGGCGCGGTGCTGCCTTCGGATTTCGGATGGAGCGACATCGGTTCTTGGAAATCGCTGTACGATTTTCTGCCCAAAGACAGCAACGGCAATGTGATTGACGGTGATGTGGTGGTTCAGAAAACGCAGAATTGCTTTATTTTCGGCTATGAGCGACTGATTGCCGCCAACCGC
>CAZMDM010000427.1:0-14034 GCA_964564775.1 uncultured Desulfonema sp.
CTCCGATAGTTACCTGACGTTCCTGCATGGCTTCCAGCAGCGCGGATTGGACTTTGGATGGCGCGCGGTTGATTTCATCGGCTAAGATGATATTGTGAAAAATCGGTCCCTTTTTAACACCGAAATTTCCAGTATCCGGGCGGTAAATTTCCGTACCGATCAGATCCGCGGGCAGCAGATCCGGCGTGAACTGAATACGCTTGAAATCCGCTCGAACCGTATCGGCAAGAGCTTTGACCGAACTGGTTTTGGCAAGTCCCGGCACGCCTTCGATCAGAATATGTCCTTTGGTAAACAATCCGATCAGAAGCCCGTCAATCAGATCTCTTTGTCCCACCAGAAATTTTCCGATTTCGTTTCGGATGTGATTAATCAATACAAGTTTTTCTTCAATGCGTTGTCTGAGTTCTTCCGGCACAACCCGAACCTCCATGATGAATTTGCTTCCACATTAAGATAACGTATCCGAGTTGTCAAGGGTATCTGTTTTCAATCATAGGGCAATCGCTGTTAAATCAGAGCCTTTGAAAATTACTGCGTAAGGTGAGTTACCCGAATGGTATCTCCTGTGTATCGCTGATTTTTTATGGTGTGAATCTCCTTTTTTCCGTGTACACACAGGAGGCTAGGGAAATCAGAACTTGCCGATAAAAAGAATATGCTGTATTGTGGATAGAACTGAACATCATAGTTAAGTCAATTCATATGAAAAATCAGCAGTTCAAATTATTCGCGATATGGGCAGTTACGCCGAAAGGCGCGCAGCTTGCCGGAAAAATAGCAGCATATTTTCCCGGAAGCGATATGTTTTTGTCAGAATCTCTTGAGATCAGAGATATTCCTCATATAGCTTTTCTCAGATTGTCGGACGCGGTATCTCGGAATTTCAGCCGTTATGACGGACATATTTTTATCATGTCAACGGGCATTGTGGTGCGGATGATCGCACCTTATATCCGCCACAAAACCTCTGACCCAGCAGTCGTGGTGATGGATGAAGCGGGACAGTTTGTCATCAGCCTGCTTTCGGGGCATATCGGCGGTGCGAATGCGTTGGCAAGGCAGATCGCCGAATCTGTCGGGGCAGTTCCGGTGATTACCACGGCTACGGATATCAATCAGGTTCCCGCGATTGATATGATTGCCAAAGAAAAAGGCTTGTTTATCGAAAATCCCGAAGCGATCCGATATGTCAATATGGCACTGCTGACCGGAAAACCCGTCCGTATTCACGATCCGTTCGATCTGATTGCTATTCCAGATGGAGACGGAGAATGCGGTGTGTTTGTCGATGATGTGGTTGCCGATCTTCCGCCGAATACCCTGATATTGCGTCCAAAATCTCTTATCGCAGGCATGGGCTGCAATCGCAATACCGACAAAGCGGAAATGAAAGAATTGTTATTCGAAGTTTTTCAAAAATTTCAGCTTTCTCCGAATAGTCTCTCAGGGATTGCCAGTATTGAACTCAAAAAAGACGAAGCAGGTTTGATCGCGCTTGCGGAAGAATTGAACGTTCCGATGTATTTTTTCAGCAAAGAAGAGCTTGAAATAGTTAAAAATATCAAAAATCCTTCGGAAATGGTGAAAAAACACATCGGCATCGGCAGTGTATGCGAAGCAGCCGCGATTCTGGCATCGGATCATGGCGATCTAATTGTGCCGAAACATTCGACAAAGAACGCAACCATAGCGATTGCAAGAAAACATCAGACTTCATGCGATTGCCGCTCATTATCAGATTTTACTTGAAAATTCCGTCAGATTCGGCTAAGAAGATTAGGTTATCAATTTAACAGGAGGATTTTTTATGGGAAAAGGCGATATTCGCTCCCGTCGCGGAAAAATCTATCGAGGAACATTCGGAAAACTGCGTCCCCGAAAGAAGAAAAAAGAACAAGCCGAAACTTCCGAGCAGAAACCGGCGGAAGCCTGAATCTCTGCGCGCCTGACAGCAATCCCGTTATCAGGCGCAGATATGCTCCTGCATTGCTGAAAGGCTGCGCTTCGATATGCCATCACAGAAAACCGCATTTGCCGTAGGATTGTTCACGATTGTCGGGCTTGCTATTGCCATTGTCGCCATTGTCTGGCTAGGCATGTCCAATTATTTTCAGAAAGCCCATGAATATGTCAGCTATTTTGACGAGTCGGTTCAGGGACTTGATAAAGATTCGGCTGTCAAATATCGGGGTGTTGCTATCGGAAGAGTCAATCGTGTAAATGTCGCACCTGACGGAACCCTGATCGAAGTGGTACTGAGCATTGATATTGCCACTCAGATCAACCCCGAAAAAATTGTCGCCAAACTGAAGTCTGTCGGAATTACGGGCATTATGTTCATCGAATTGGATGTCAGACACGAAGGCGAATCGGATTTGTCCCCGAAAATCAATTTCAAGCCCCAATATCAGGTGATTGCCACAAAACCGTCAGATATCAAGCAGTTTATGGAAGGCGTTGATTTGGTATTGGCTCATGTCAGAAATTTTGACAGCAAAGGCATTTCGGATCGTTTCAAAACTACAATGGACAATATCAATCAGGCAGTGGAAGATGCTCAGATCCGCAAACTGTCTTCGGATATCCGGGAAACCCTGAGCCGGATTGAAACCGTGCTGGATTCCGAAAAATGGAAGCATATTATCGCGTCTTTGGAGCGCTCCGGCAAATCTCTGGAACACCTGATGCAAAATGCGGATCGGACGGTTGCCGATGTCCGAACCGATATTACCTCCATGAGCAAAGCGGCAAATCAGACGATCATCGGGGTCAATCAACTGCTTGCAGATACATCCGGCGATATCCGGGAAGCGATCGGCAGTCTCAAAAACTCTTCCAAACAGGTGGAAGGTTTTCTGGCAGAAGGAACGGGCTGGTTCAAAAATTCGGATCTGCGTCTTGCAAGTATTCAAAGGCATCTTCTGACCACGCTTCAGCATTTGGAAAAAGCCAGCGAAGGACTGAATACCTTTGTCGAGGTGATTTCAGATCGTCCGTCACGGCTGGTTTTCGGACAGCCGGTATCTGAGAGCAAAAGCGATGCGGAATTGCAGGAAAGGTGAATTGATGGTGTACCGAAATCGGTATAATCCCTACAGGATAAAATAAGTCCCCCGTAGGGATGAGATGCAATAGCCCGGAAATTCATTCATTTCCGGGATAAGCTTATTTGCCGCCGTACACCACAAACTTGCCGCCTTTGACTGTTAGCAATTCAAATGCGTTTTTGTCCAAGCCGCAATGATCTTGGGCTGAGAATTTAAATACACCACCGATGCCGGTAAATTCGGTTTTTTCAACAAAATCCCGGATTTTTGCCGGATCATCCCCCACAGCCTTAAGCGCATGGATCACCAGCCACAGCGAATCATACGCATGACCGCCGAAAGTACTCACGCTGTCTTTATGCTTGGATTCATACTCTTTTTTGTATTTTGCCAATACAGTTTTCTGAGGATTGTCATCCGGCAGAGTATCCACTGCCATGATTCTTCCGGCAGGAAAAATAATGCCTTCTCCGGCTTCACCCGCAGCTTCGGCATACTTGATATTGGCAAATCCGTGACTCTGGTACAACGGAGTTTCCAGTTTCAACTGCTTCATGTTTTTTGGCACAATGGACTGTCCCGGAACAATTTCCCAGTTGATGATGGCTTTGACATCGGCATTTTTGATTTTGACCAACTGCGAGGTCATGTCCGTATCTCCGGGATTGTAGGTCTCGTCTGCCAGAATCCTGATGCCGTATTCCTGAGCAAGATTTTTCATCTGAGTACGACCTGCCGCTCCGAAAGCGGTTGTACCGGTGATGATGCCGATGTCGGTCAGTCCTTTTTCTTTCAGGTGATCGAAGATTTTTCTGACGGCATCGCTGTCATTGGGCGCGGTTTTGAATACCCATTTGCGTTCTTCCACTGGCTTGGTGATGTCTTCGGCAGACGCGCAGGACAGAAGCGGAATCTGAGCTTTCTGCACATCTTCGATAATAATCATGCTGGTTCCAGTGCGAGACGGTCCCACAATCGCGCAGACTTTTTCGGAAATCAGCTTTTTCACTGCCTGCTTGGTGCGGTTGTTCTCCCCCTGAGTGTCTTCGATCAGCAAGACCAGTTTGTTGCCGTTAATGCCGCCCGCGTCATTGATTTCTTTTTCGATCATTTTGGCGGTATTGAGCTGCGGCTCTCCCAGCCATGACGCACTGCCGGTAATTGCGAACAAACAGCCCACGCGATATTCTCCCGCATACGCCGCCGACCCCATAAAGACCATACACACGATGACTGCCAATGCTGCTTTTTTCACAATCCTGTCCTCCTCTGTCAAATATCAGAATTTTCAAACCCGAAGCCGAGATATGTTATTAGCATATCGGAAGGGTATATTCAAGGATTTCAAGTCGGACTCAATGAAAGATTTATTCTGTGGCTATTCCGGGGCGATTGACATTATCGGAGGGCTGCCTTTTTATAGAGGGCAGCCTTCTTTTGTTCACCGGGGCATGCTACAACGCCTTATTTCTCTTTTCCCTCGACAACATCGACTTTCATTTCGATTCTCTCATTAGGATTATCCCTTGCGTCTCTGGGCTGGGAAACGATTTTATCCGCAGTCTCCATTCCGCTGACCACTTCTCCGAATACGGTATATTGACCATCCAGAAAATTGGCATCTGCCACGCAGATAAAAAACTGGGAACCCGCGCTGTTCGGATCTGCCGATCTTGCCATCGAAAGAATTCCGCGTTTATGGGGCTTTTTGCTGAATTCCGCTTTGACCCGATGTCCGGGACCGCCCATGCCGTGCTTGGATTTGTCGGGATTTTTGGAATTGGGGTCTCCGCCCTGAATCATAAACCCAGGAATTACCCGATGAAAAGTCGTTCCGTTATAAAATCCGCTTTTGGCAAGATCAATGAAGTTTTTAACATGATTCGGAGCAATGTCCGGGAAAAACTTCAGATTCATGTCTCCGAATTTGGTGTGGATAACCGCAGTGGTATTTTCCATTTTCTTTTTCTCCTCAGGCGTGAAGGTTTTGAATTTTACCTCTTCTGCAAAAGCGATACCGATATTGCATACCAGCAAAGCTGCAACAACAAGCATGATTTTTTTCATACTGCACAATCCTCCGTTTGCGATATGGAAAGATACTTAGCATACATTTCGCTCACAGAACAAGCCTTTATTTATAAATGACACTTCACGGAATCAGGAGAGGTGAAATATAAATACCGAAGCAAGTTCTCATTCATCTGAAAGAGCTTGCTTCGGCGGACTTTCTAAATCATTGCAACAATCTGATTAACCAGTTTCTCAATCCCGACTGCCACATCTTTGATTTCAGGTCCCAACATATACGCAGGTGTTGTAACGATTTTATTGCTGTTATCAATGCAGTTCATATCCACGCTGCACGATCTGTGTTTCGCACCGGTTTTTTCAATGGCTGCGGCAGTTCCCGCATCTGTTCCGATTGTAACTTCCGGTTTTTTATCGGCAAGTGCTTTTGCCACTGTCGCAGGTGCAATACATATCGCGCCGATAGGCTTTTTCGCAGACAGCATTTCCGACAAAATCCGTCTGACTTCGGGCTGAACCATGGCATCAGGTCCTTTGACTGCAAAATCACTTAAATTTTTGGCTGCTCCGAATCCTCCGGGAAGAATCAGCGCATCCAGATCAGAGGCTTTGACATCTTTCAGATTTCGGATATTGCCTCTGGCAATTCTGGCAGATTCGGTCAGCACATTGCGTTTTTCACCCGAAGGCTTCTGCGTCAGATGATTGACCGCGTCAAATTCCATATCCGGCGCCATGCACACAATTTCCGCACCGGCTTTGTTCAGAAACAGCAGTGTCAGCACGGATTCATGAATTTCAGCACCGTCAAATACACCGCATCCCGACAACAACACGCCCACTCTTTTTGCCATGATGGTTCTCCTTTTTAGTTGGTGGCTCATATATAAAAAGCTGAAAATGACGGAGATATTTCGGATAATCCGGGAAGTGTCTGATTAGTAAATACCTGCTTTTTTTCGTATTTCACTGATCTCTTTCTTCAATTCCGCGATATCTTTGGTTGCTTGACGCATCCGGTTGCACAGAACGTGCATAATTCCTTTGACCACATCCACATGCTCTGCCATCAGATCATACAAAGGTCCTTGTTCCAAGCGGAACAACTGAGAATCTCTCAATGCGGTGATGGACGCGGAACGCGGTTCGGGATCGAGAGCGGCAAGCTCTCCGAACACTTTGCGGTTGCCCAGACGCGCCAGTTCTTTATCGCCGTCATGGACTTTCATTTCTCCCTCGATAATAATGTACATCGAAGTCCCGATATCGCCTTTTTTGATAACCTCCTCTTTTTCCTTGACTTCGAGTTCTTCCACGATGGAAGCCACCTCAATTAAGTCTTCTTCGGGGGTTGAAGAAAAAATATCCACATCTTTGAGGATCATTACTTTTTCAATCGTGAGTAGCATATATTCCGTTCCTCTCCTGATCGCTATCGTCGGAAAGTTCGCTTTCCAATTGTTTGGCAGTTTTTGACACCAGAGGGCTTGCGTCGTTTCGTAACGCTCTTGCAAATTTTTTATATTCTTCCCGATCCATATTGAACAATGCCCATGCAGCCATGGAGCGTACAATATCATCCGGGTCATCCAGTTTTTTGATAATATCGTCAATACAATCTGTAATTCCCATTTTTACGATCATTTCCATAGCGCAGATACGGGACCACGATAACGCATAGACCGTTGTGCTGAATGCAATGGTTTTGAGGTTGTGTTCCACACTGCTCCGGGTGTGGGAAATCAGCTTGGAGCGGCTGATACGGCTCAGGCTTCTGGGATCACGATACTGAAACAGGGTCAGCGTGTGTTGACGGATCTCAGGATCAGCAATGGTCTGAAGCAGCATTTCGAGCTTGATACGTACCTGCGGAGGCACCGGATTTTTATCCTGATAAATATACCAGTAAAAGATGGTGTTGAGCAATTCTTTATCCCGCTCTTTGTTCATCAGGCTGATAATGGAAAGCGTCCGCTTGCGGTTATAGTTGATTTCCTGATTGAGCGCGTGAACCAGTCTGTCTGAATGAGGTTCGGGAATTAGGGTCAGAATGCTTTTCAGAATACGCCGGGAATCTCCGATTTCCGCTTTCAGCATTGCCATCAGCACTTCCGACTCTTTCTCGTCAATCTCGAAATTTCCCTTGATCAGCGCATCCAATGCGGCTGTACGGATGGTTTTATCAGTAATTGTCAGACCGCCGATCAGAGCAACCTTGGCAGACGTTGCCTGAAAGCGGGATAAAATATTGGCTGCCCGGCATCGTCTTGCCCGTCTTTCGCCTTCATCCATCAGAATATTTTTGAACAGATCCACATTGTATTTGCCGGAACGCGTCAGATATCCCTTGCTCATGGGAACACTGGCAAAGCCTACAGAATTGATGACAAAATTGGCATAATCCGCAACCTGCTTGTATTTGTCCTGAGTCAGACTCTGAAGCCGCTCCGCAAGATCGTTGGGATTGAGCGCTCCCAAAGCCCATACCGAAGTTTCCCGGACAGTCGGATCCGGGTCTGCCATGCTGGAGATAATCGTATCATAAAATTCTTTGGTGGCAATTCTTCCGATGGTCAGCAGCGCGCAGCATTTGGTCCACGCGGAAATGAATTTCTGTGATCTTCCTAGAATTTCCTTGATGCGCTCGTGCGGGCTGAGCCGTTCCTGCGGAAAATAGGCAATCAGGCGGGATCGGCATTGTGCCAGCGTAATATCGTCAATCAGCGGGAATACGATACTTTTGAGTTCTCTGTCATTATCCAGCAGATTATCCATGGCTTCGAGCGAGCTGGCAATTTTTTCTTTCAGTTTGCTTTCCAAGTTGCGCTGCGCAGATAAAATCGTATCTGTCGGATAGATCATCGCAAGCAACAGCCAGACTTTCTGACGATTTTTCCTGAACTCGTTTCTGAGCGCTTCTGTCAGTTTTTCCGCGTTTTTATAATCCCCGATATCCAGCAATACGGACAATGTCCACGCGGCATCTTTGACTTCATAGCGGATTTTTTCCCGAACCAGATGCCGCTCCGAGTCGCCTGCTTGATATTTGCACATAACCAATGAGTTCAGAATCAGATTCCGCACGGTTTCATCCACAGAATCCACTTTTTTCTTCAATATGGCAACTGCCTGATCTCCGCCGATTCTGCCGATGATACGGATAATCCGGCTTCGGACATTCCGGTATTTTTCCTCTTCGTCAAACGCATCTTCCAATGCCGGAAGAATGGCTTCTCCGAACGCGATAATTGCCGGCACCACTGCACTTCTGACCTGAGTGATGGCAAGATTTTCCAGCAGCATCGGAATCAGCTTGGCATTTCTGAGTTTGCCGGACGCGGTAATCGCTGCGGATCGGACTTCCATATCCTGATCCTGAAGCAATTGCAATAAGGGTCTGTAAAAACTCGAATGTCCTACTTCACCCAGCACATAAGCCGCGAGTTTCCGATCCGCAGGATATTTCGAATCCAGCAGACTGTTGATTTTTGCACCCGCGACCATAACGCCTTCGATGCCGCTGTCCCGAAGAAGTCCGATCAGCGCGCCTTTCCGGATATCCGCATCATCGCTTTCAAGATACGGATATACCTGCTCATACGCTTCGGTTTCGGCAAGCCTGCACAATGTCTGAAGTGCTGCGCCGATTACTTTCGGGTTTTCTTCGATATCCAGAACCTGAATCACCTGCGGGGTCAGTCCAATCATCGCACGCTGTCTGATTTTATTCAGAACATGAATCCGAACATCAGAATGATCGTGGCTGAGCATTTCCGCCATGAATTTGTCGAACTGCTCGTGTTCCACCTCTTCCAGAACATTCAGACAATAGATGACTTTCCCCGGTTCGGGGCTGTTGAGTCCCTCGATTACGCTTTCGCGCGATCCGTCTTCCCTGAACAGTGCCGCCCCGTCGATACTGCGTTTTCGTTTGGTAACTGCCGATGCCCATACTTTCGTATATTCCTGACGCAGCCACAGCGAATTCAATATCCAAAACGACAATACGAAGACCATAGCATAGACCAGATGAACCGATTCGAGTTCCAACCCTGATATTGCCAGCAAAAGGATGCCTGTCAGCGCACCGGCGGCGGGTTCCACAATTCCTTCGAGTCTGGTCTGAACCTGCATCCGCTCTCCTGCGGGAAACGGCTGATATAAAATGCGAAGCGCAGGCTCGCCCACCGTGTTTCGGACCACTTCATCCATCAGTTTGAGTAAAACAATGACCCAGAAAAAGGTGTAAGCATGACCTTTTGCAAATACGGCAAGCACACAGCAGGCAATCACCGCAACCGGCACGGACAGCAGTCCGAACCCCTGTCCGTAGCGGGTCATCAGTTTTCCGGCAGCAAGGGTATTGCTCAGCAGATTCACAATCCCCATGATCGCTGCAAAAACCCCTAAAAATCCAGCAGCTTCGGATTCATCTTTATACATGCTTTCTATCTGTTCGTAAAAGATGTAATCCGCTGTATAGAATATCACGATAGATAATGCCGCAAACGCAAATATCAGATACAGATATTGTTTGGAAATTTTGGAAGAAACTCCGAATCTGTCGCCGAAATCCTCTTTGTCCGAATCGGTAGATATGGTTTTATCACCGAATTTCAGATGAATATAAAAGAGCATGAACAAGCAGAGTCCCGCACTGATCGCAGCCACCAGCAGCAGATTGGGCGTGCTGATAAGCTTTCTGTCAACCATCATTGTAATGCCTGTACCGCCGATGATGTTCGCCAGAATTTCTCCCGCGCCGATCATCCCGAACAGCCGTTTTCCCTGACGCACATCCAGCAGATGTCCGGCAAGTCCCCAAAATTCGAGATTGAACAAAATATGCAGAACCGTGTACCAGACGGTCAGTGCCATGATAATCCATTTATAAGCAGGACTCAGAAACCCGATTTGTATCCAATGTCCTCCGGTCAGCTGAAGTGCCAGATACAAGCTGAAAATCGAAACCGTCAGAAATCCGACAGTCGAACCGAGAAGTCGGAACAGCGAATGTTTTTCATCCAGTTTCTCATACCAGATTCCCGCAACAGTTGCCACGACAGACGAAATGATATACACATAAGGCAGGTCTTTTTTGACATCGAAGACCGTCAGAAACAGGGCATAAGACGCGGTTTCGAAAAATACCAAAGCGATGCCCATGAAAAAAGAGTGAATCAGCAGCGAAAACGTGATTCCTTCTTCGCCCGGTTTGATGTTGAACACTTTCTCGACTATTGTTTTCTGTTCGACCTTTTTTAAGTCGGTCTGATCGGTTTTTTTGGGTTCCTGCATCACTGCTCCGTTGTGTTACGTGTTAAGTATTTTTTTAACACTTGCCACTTAACACTTTTTAACTATTACGATTCTCTGAATTTGGCAACAGAGGAAAAGCTTATGCCCTTCATTTCTTCGGGACGATATTTGATTTTATAATCGGTGCTCGAGTACTGATAGAAGGTGTCATAATTTTCAGCATTCATATTTTTGGAGACCGAAAGATTATCCACATAAATCCGATAGCCGGATACCGGCTCCGTATAGCCTTTTACCGTTACCGGCTCAGGCGTTACCGCGATATGAACGCCAGGGAAGAATATATCTTTGATCTGCATATAGGTTCCCTCAGCCATCATAATATGGCTGATTTTACAGGCGGATTCCATGCGGTTTGCCAAATTGGTGGTCTCTCCGATGGCAGTGTATTCCAATTTCATATCGCAGCCGATAGCACCTGCAATCACCTCTCCGCTGTTCAGACCAATTCGCATCTCGAAATAAGGTTTTCCGTCTGCGCGGCGTTTATTATTGATTTCCCGCATTTTTTTCTGCATTTCTATCGAGGCAAGCACCGCGCGTTCTGCATGATCCGGCAGCCGTACCGGCGCTCCAAAAATGGCAACTATCGCATCTCCGATATATTTGTCAGGAAAACCGCCGTATTTTTTGACAATTGGGATCATAGCATCAAAATAGGTGTTTAACGCTTCCACAACATCACCCGCGTTGAGATGCTGGGTAATGGTCGAAAATCCTGCAAAATCCGTGAACATCACCGTACAGTTCAGATTTTCTCCACCCAGTTTCAAGCCTTCTTTGGCAGCAATTTCAGCCAGTTCTTTGGAAAGAAATTTTTCGAGCGTTTCCATCAGATTGAGACGCTCTTTCTGCCCTTTGGTCATCTCATTAAACTGAGTGGTAAATTCTCCCAATTCATCCGGCTGAAATATGGGCACGCGGTAGTCATAATCTCCGCTTGCCACAGCTTTCGCACCTTTGGTCAGTTCCGTAATGGGCGTGGTCAGCATCCAACTGAATCCAGTGGTAATATAAAATATCAGTACCATGAGAATCAGAATCAGACCGATAACGGTTCGGCTGACCAGCCAGAATGCCTGTCTCACACTGTCCGCGTCAAAATCAATATTGAAAATATTGAAAAAGTTGTCATTTTTACAAGTTAGCCACACACTGAACCAAGTTCCGTAATCATCCACATCGAATCTCGGCAGATACCAATTATTCGGATCAAATACGGGATTATGTCCGTATCCTTCTTCGTGTTTGAGGGCAAGTTCCCGCCAAAATTCTCCGTCTTCTTCGATTTTATAAAGTTCGCCGCTGCTGGAGGGAGGTTCTTCCCACCATTTGGCGCTATCCAGAACATACACTATCGAGTGTTTGAATACATCCTGTTTTTCTCCTTTATCCAGCATGATCTGAATCTGGTTGAGCTTGAAATCCGCATATTTGGCATTTTTTTTGGCATGGATCAACGTGCGCTTTGCCCGTTTGAAAATCTGTCTGATATCAGGTTCCGAATCCAATCTTTCCTGCCAATACTCGTAATAAGCTTCCAGCTTGGCGTAATCAAACTCTTCTTCGAAATTATCTTTGTATTGCAGGACTTTCAATACATCTTCTTCGGATGGCAGGCGGTCATCTTCCGATATGAGAATATTGAATCCGATTGCGGAATATATCCGGTAATCCTGTTCTCCATAAAACGGACGTTCTTTGCGGTGCAATGCCGATGTCAGCGCGAACTGATTCATTTTTGCCAGTTCCGAAGCAGAAAATGACGCATGAATGCCGGCAATCATGTTTTTGGTACGATCTATTTTCTGGTAAAGCTCCTGCCACGGACGATATCCTTCTATGGGAATGACGATAATCCCCACGAATCCGATCAGAATGCCCGCAAACCACCACAGTTTTGCCTTGAATGAGGGCATCAGTTTTGCGATGATCTGCATTAGCTTTCCCGTCAGGGGAGAGTGAAAAGACACGCTTTTCACTTCGGATACCGGAGGAACGACAGGAGTTTCTTTTCGGGACGCGAGTTTCTGCCGGACAGATTCAGGCATGGGAGTAGCGTCATTTGTTTCCGGCAATATTTTTGCTGATTCGGTTCCGAGCGGTTTGATCTCTGCGGGTGTGCTGATTTCAACCGTCCGAGTGGACTCCTCTTTTTCACGAGGATATACCCTGAATTCATGCTTGCATCTGGAACAACGGACTTTGGTGCCTTTGGCTTTGAGGCGGCTCTCATCCAATTGAAAAGAAATTTCACATTTTTCGCACTTTACAATCATTGCAAAACCTGAGTATAATTCGAGTTAGAGGTTTTCAAAAATAACGATCACAGAGAAAGATGATGAATCACACACAAGAACCCAATAATTCCGTTATCTTAAGCGGAATCTGCCAGACACATTGTCCCACGCGATGGTGCTGTTCTGTAAAATCTTTTGTTCCTGTCCCGGTTTATCCCGAACAGATTCAGACGATTGCCTGTATCAGCGGACTGACGGATTTTTATGATAAAACCGGCGATGATTATACCCTTAAAACCCGTGAGAATCAGTACTGCATCTTTTTTGACGATATCCGGAAAATATGTAAAATCTATGACGTCCGTCCTTTGGATTGTTTGATTTATCCTTTTGATTTTTATACCGAAGGCTCTCAGGGATGGTGGCTGATCTGGAACTGTCCCTATTCCGAACACCTGAATCCCGATGATATCGAGCGCATTCTCACATATTTTGAAACACATTATGCTTCCGAGTTTCTCCGAATCTGGAACTATGCCAATGATACGATTGATCCGCTCAATCCCAAAGGCTATCGGATGCTCAGAGAAATGCAATTCAAAGTGTAAAGTTCAGAGTTAAAAATCAAAAGCTTATATTTTGTACTCCGCTCTTTGCACGTTGCACTGATTTTTTTCACTTTAGGTAAAAGAGGAAGAAGTGTCAAGCATAAATCGTGAATATGACACGGGAGGAATGTCTCAGAACAAGAGCCTGTTTCTGCTTTTCGAACTCGATGGGATGAGCTATGCAGTATCCTGCAGCAAAATCAGAGAGATCGTGCCTCCTGTAAAATTGCTGAAAGCATCGGGACGCTCGGAATATTTTGCCGGCTTCCTGAATTATCGGGGACAGATCGTGGCTGTCATGGATCTGTGCCGTTTGCTCAGAGGACAGCCCTGCCGGATGCGTCTGAGTACCCGGATTCTCCTGATCGAATATGGCGACAGTGGTAATGAATCGAATCTGCTGGGTCTTCTGACACAGGGGATCAGTGAAATCATCCGCAAATCCGAGAAAGATTTTGTTTCTTCGAACTCTCATTCGGACACGGTGCCGTATATTGGGGGGATTTTAATGGAAGATACTAAAATTATTCGGTATATTGATTTGTATCCGCTTATTGAGATGCGTTTGTAAGGTTGATGGGATGTTCACAAAAATCGGGCTTCTGCTTGAAAATAAAACCGGTTTGTCAGCCGGTACGGTAGGATATTCCGCGGTTCAGAGGGCATTGTTCCGGCGGATGACAACTCTCGGTATTTCGAATGAACGCGACTATTTTGAGCATCTGGAACAGTCGGAGTCGGAATTGTGAGAACTGAAAGAGCTTATCATCGTGCCGGAGACTCGGT